>JAUNRO010000080.1:0-1240 GCA_030544185.1 Propionibacteriaceae bacterium
GAGGCCGCCGGCGCCCAGGTCCGGCCCGGGCCGGATGCGCTGGTGCACGCACAGGACAAGGCGGTGATGCGCGCGCGGCTGAGCGCCGCGGGGGTGCCCTGTCCCGACTGGCGGATCGTGGCGCATGCCTCGGAGCTGCAGGCGTTCGCGGCCGATCGGGGCGGCTATCCGGTGGTCGCCAAGGCGGCCCGCGGTGGTTATGACGGCAAGGGCGTGTGGAAGATCGACTCCGATATCGATGCGGTCGAGCTGTTCGAGGGCATCACCGACGGTGTGGCGGTGGTGGCGGAGGAGTTCGTCGACTTCGCGCGCGAGCTGTCCGCGCTCGTGGTGCGCTCCCCGTCCGGGCAGGCCGTGGCCTATCCGGTCTCGGAATCCATCCAGACCCACGGGATCTGCACCGAGACCATTACCCCGGCCCCGGGGCTCACCGCCGAGCAGGCGGTCGAGGCCCAGCGGCTCGCCCTCGGGGTGGCCCACGATCTCGGTGTCGTCGGGATGCTCGCGGTGGAGCTGATGCAACGCCACGACGGCAGCGTGGTCGTCAACGAGCTCGCGATGCGCCCGCACAACACCGGGCACTGGACGATCGACGGCGCGCACACCTCCCAGTTCGAGAACCATCTGCGGGCGGTCCTCGATCTTCCGCTCGGTGACCCGCACGCGCGGGCGCCGTGGGTCGTGATGGCCAACGTGCTCGGCGGCAGCGTGCGCGATCTGCCCTCGGCGCTGCTGCACTGCTTCGCCCGCGACCGCCGGTTGCGGGTGGAGCTCTATGGCAAGGACGTCAAAGCCGGCCGCAAGGTCGGCCACGTCAACACGTTCGGCGATGACCTGCGCGAGGTGCGCCGCCGCGCCCACCATGGCGCCAACTATCTGATGGGGATCGAGGATCATGACTGAGACCACTGCAGGGCCGCCCCAGACCGGTGCCACGACGGGGGTCGCCCGGGTCGGGATCGTGATGGGCTCCGACTCCGACTGGCCCACCATGGCCGCGGCCGCCGAGGTGCTCACCGAGTTCGGCATCGCCTTCGAGGCCGATGTCGTCTCCGCACACCGCATGCCGGTGGAGATGATCGACTATGGCCGCATCGCGCACGGGCGCGGGCTGGAGGTCATCATTGCCGGGGCCGGCGGGGCGGCACACCTGCCGGGCATGCTCGCCGCGGTGACGCCGCTGCCGGTGATCGGTGTGCCGGTGCCGCTGAAATATCTCGACGGCATGGACTCGCTGCTG
>JAUNRO010000080.1:1250-11393 GCA_030544185.1 Propionibacteriaceae bacterium
CCAGATGCCGGCCGGGGTGCCCGTCGCGACCGTCGCCATCGGCAACGCCCGCAACGCCGGCCTGCTGGCCGTGCGGATCCTGGCGATCGGCGATGCGGAGCTGACCCGGCGGATGCTCGAGTTCCAAGACGAGCTGAAGAAGTCGGCGCACGCCAAGGGCGAGAAGGTGCGCGCGGCGCAGGGCGGGGGCTGAGTCCGATGCGCGACGTCCTGCGTGGTGCCGGGCTGCTGGTCCGGGGGCTGGGGATCGTGCTCTCGCGGCCCAGGCTGTTCGGCCTCGGCATGCTGCCCCCGTTGATCACCTCCGTGCTGATGGTGGTGGCGCTCGTCGTGCTGGGGATGAACCTCGATGCGATCGTGGCGGCGCTGACCGGGTTCACCGACGCGTGGGGGACCGCCGGCACCATCGTCCGTGCCGTCATCGCGGTCGTGGTGTTCCTCGCCGCGATCCTGGTCATGGTGCTGACCTTCACCACGATCACGCTCGCGCTCGGTGACCCGATCTATCAGCGGATCTCGCAACGCGTGGACGCTGAGTTCGGGCCACTGCCCCCTGAGGCGGAGGAGGCCACCGCGGCGATGATCGCCCGGTCGATCCGCCAGTCCGCCGCCACGATCGGGCTCTCCGCGTTGGCCGCAGTGTGCTGCTTCCTCGTCGGTCTGGTCCCCGCGGTCGGCGCGGCGCTCGCCGCCATCACCTCGGCCGTCACCGGTGGGCGGCTGATGGCCCGCGAGCTCACCGGGCCGGCCTTCGAACGCCGGGGCCGGCTCCGGACCGCCGACCGGCGCCCCGTCCTCGCCCGCCACCGCGGGCTCGCGCTGGGCTTCGGGGTGCCCGCCTTCTGGCTGCTCTCGATCCCCGGTGTCGCGGTGCTCATCTTCCCTGCCGCGGTCGCCGGAGCCACCCTGCTGGTGCGGCGGATGCTCGGGGAGGGAACTTTTGCCGATCTCCCGCGGGGGCGCAGGAACTGACCAGTAGCATCGCGACGTGACCAGTTTCGATGACATGTATCGCCCGAGCGAAGACCATGAGATGTTCCGGGCCGCGATCCGCGAGATCGCGCAGGAGAAGATCGCCCCGGCCGCGGTCGCTGCCGACGAGAATGCGGACTTCCCCGCGGAGGCCTATGCGGCGCTGAAGCAGGCCGACTTCCATGCCCCGCACATCCCCGAGGACTATGACGGCGTCGGGGCGGACGCGTTGGCGACGGTGATCATCATCGAGGAGGTCGCGGCCGCGTGTGCGTCGTCGTCGCTGATCCCGGCGGTCAACAAGCTGGCCACCGTGCCGTTGCTGCTGTCCGGTTCGCAGGAGGTCAAGCAGGCCTACCTGCCGCCGGTCGCCCGGGGCGAGGGGCTGATCTCCTATTGCCTGTCCGAGCCCGATGCCGGCTCGGACGTGGCGGGGATGAAGGCGCGCGCGGTCGCCGACGGCGATGAGTGGGTGCTCAACGGCACCAAGGCGTGGATCTCCAACGCCGGAGAGGCGGAGTGGTACACGACGTTCGCCGCCACCGATCCCGGCGCCCGGGCCAAGGGGATCTCGTGCTTCATGGTGCACAAGTCCGACGCCGGAGTGTCGTTCGGGGCGAAGGAGAAGAAGCTGGGGATCAAGGGCTCCCCGACCCGCCAGGTGATCCTCGACAATGTCCGGATCCCGGGGGACCGGTTGGTCGGCGATGTCAACACCGGATTCCTGACCGCGATGAAGACACTGGATCACACCCGGGTGACGATCGCGGCCCAAGCGGTCGGGATCGCGCAGGGGGCGCTGGATTTCGCCTTGGACTATGTGCAGCAGCGCAAGCAATTCGGTCGCCCGATCAGTGACAACCAGGGTGTGCAGTTCATGCTGGCCGACATGGGCATGAAGCTCGAGGCAGCCCGGCAGCTCACCTATGCCGCGGCCTGCCGCTCGGAGCGCACCGATGCGGATCTGACCTATTTCGGGGCCGCCGCGAAGTGCTTCGCCTCGGATGTGGCGATGGAGATCACGACCGATGCGGTGCAGTTGCTGGGTGGCTACGGCTATACGCGCGACTATCCGGTGGAGCGCATGATGCGCGATGCCAAGATCACCCAGATCTATGAGGGCACCAACCAGATCCAGCGCATCGTCATGGCCCGCCAGCTCCTGTCGGGCCTGCCGAAGAACCGCTGACCCGGCGATCGGCCGCGCGAGTCTGCTGTCCGACGCGCGCGGTCACACGGTCCGCATGTCGAAGTTGACGTCCCTGTCCTCGACCGACGTGACCGTCACCTCGACACCGACTTCCTGACCCTGCATCGTCAGCGTGCAGTTCATCTGGGCGCCGACCTCACCCTTGAGGTCCTCGGGGCACTCGACCTGTTCGATCGGCGCAGGCAGCTGGGGGCCGAGGTTGGTCTCGATTGCGTTCTCGACCTGGTCCTTGCTCACCGTGACTGACGTAGTGCAGCCGGTGATGCCCACCGTCGCCACCAACGCGGCGGCGCCGCACACCAATAGTTTGCGGATCATGATCGAGTTCCTTCCCCCGGGACCCGGAGTGTGCTTGCGCGGGCCAGTGCCACGAATGTTAGCCACGGGCCGGCCCGCTTGTCGCCGGGGTCAGCCACGCCCGCCGAATCAACCGGGTGGTCGGATGAAGCGCTCCAGGCGGGAGGTGTCACCCGCGGCGATCTCGCCGAACATCTGGCCCGCCGCCTCGGTGTTCCACAGCATCGACGAGCCCGCGGCGGTGCTCGCATTGGGGTTCGCCACCGGCACGGTGAGGGCGACGCCCTGGCCGGTGCCGAGCTTCATCATTGGCCCCGCCAAGCCGGCGAGCGATCCGATGCCGCTGTCCCGGTCGACGTGCAACGACTGCGCCGCGCCGGTGTTGAGCTGCCACCACCGGACCGGGTTCACCACGGTCATGGGTGAGGCGGCCTTCTTGACGATCCCGGCCACCATCTCCCGCTGCCGGTTCATGCGGCCCAGATCGCCGGTCGGATCGGCATACCGCATCCGCACATAGCCCAGCGCCGTCGGGCCGTCCATGGTCTGGCAGCCGGCCGGGATGTCCAGGCGGGAGTAGCGATCCTTGATCGGGGCGGCGGGACACATCTCGATGCCACCCAAGGCATCGATCACGTTCACGAAGCCGCCGAACCCGATCTCGGCGTAGTGGTCCACTCGCAGGCCCGTGTTCTGCTCGACGGTCTGGATCAGCAGCGGTGCCCCGCCGAAGGCATAGGCCGCGTTGATCTTGTTCCGTCCGTGGCCCGGGATCGGCACATAGGAATCGCGAGGGATCGAGATCAGCGCGGGGCGCCCGGACGGTGGGACGTAGAGCAGCATCATCGTGTCCGTGCGCTGCCCCTCGATATCGCCGGTGCCGAGGCGGCCGCGCTCCTGTTCGCTCAGGCCCTCCCGCGAGTCCGACCCGACGAGCAGCCAGAGGTTTCCGGGCTGGTGCGCGGGGCGCTCACCGCTCGGCATGGCGTCGACCTTGGTGGTGGTCGACCAGGCATACAGCGGCGTACCCACCCAGAACACCAGCCAGGCCAGCAGCAACACGACCACCGTGCGGGCGAAGGAGCGCACCGGGCGCCGGCGCCGGCGCCGGCGGCTGGTCGCGGGGGGAGGCGGCGGAGGCGGCGAGGCATTGCGCCCGCGCGTACGCCCGCGGCCACTTCCGCGCGCACGCCCGCGCGGGGCGGGAGCCGGGGCCGGCGCCGGAGACGGGGCGATGCGGGTGCGTTCCTGGGGCGGGGTTCCGGCGGGCGGGGTGGGTTCGCCGAAGGACGCCCGGCGGCGATCGCCGGGCGGGGGCGGGGGTCGGTCGGGGCTGGAGTGGGATTCGGGTTCGGACCGATACAGCCACTCCAGATCGTCATTGCGCCCCTGTGCCATGGTGACCAAGGTACTCACTCGCAGGACCGGCCCCCTCCTGTGGCCGGACCCGGGGTTCGTCGGCGTGGCGTTCCGGATTGGGCAGCGGTGGCAATCCATACTGAAACGACCCGCAAGGGTGCTTCCTTCCCCGTTGAGCACCGAAAGGCCCGACCGTGGCGCATTCCCGGACCGATCGCAGCCGCCTGCCCTTCCCTGCTCGCCCGAGCACCGACGAGGCGCCGCCCTATCGCGCCGAGGCACAGGTCCGCAGCGACCGGTTGCGGCTGTGGCGCGGCGTTGGCCGGGTGGGCATGACGCTGCTGGTCCCCGGATCGGCGCAGTTGCTGTCCCGGGAGAAGCACATCGGCCGCTGGGCGATCCGGATCTGGGCCGCAGTCATCCTCAGCGTCCTCGCCTGGTTCCTCCTGTTGTTCGTCAACCGTGGTGCCGCGGTCGCGATCATCTCGTTCAAGCCGCTCACGGTGCTGATGGCGGCGGTGCTGGCGCTCGGCGGGATCGGTTGGGCCGGCCTGCTGCTGCACGCCTGGAAGCTCTCCAACCCGATCTCCCTCGCGCCGAAGCACCGGCTCGGGTTCGGCGCGGCCAGCCTCGCCCTCGCGCTCGGGATCTCCGGCACCGGTCTCGCGTCGGCGTCGGTGATGAACGCCCAGGGCGATTTCATCGGCAGCGTGTTCGCCGGCGGGGGCGACACGGCGGTGAAGGACGGGCGTTACAACGTGCTGCTGCTCGGCGGCGATGCCGACCAGGGCCGCCAAGGCCTGCGCCCCGACTCCCTGACGGTGGCCAGCGTCGACGCCCGCACGGGCCACACCGTGCTGTTCTCGCTGCCGCGCAACCTCGAGGACTTCTCGTTCCCGAGCTATTCGCCGATGCGCAAGCTCTATCCGGACAAGTTCACCTGCTCCGAACACGCCTGCATGCTGAACGCCGTCTATACCGCCGCGACGGAGAACGCCGGGCTCTATCCGGGTGTCCGCGATCCGGGTGCGGTGGCGACGGTGGAAGCGGTGGAGTGGATCACCGGGTTGGACATCAACTATTACGTGCTGGTGGATCTCGACGGGTTCAAGGAGCTCATCGATGCCGTCGGCGGCATCAAGGTCGATGTCATGAAGCCGGTCCCGGTCGGCGGGGGCTCCACCGCGGTCGGCCGCTATATCGAGCCGGGCACCGCGGTCCACCTCAACGGCCAGGACGCGCTGTGGTTCGCCCGCTCCCGCCACGACTCCAACGACTATGAGCGCATGGCGCGGCAGAAGTGCGTCATGCACGCGATGCTCAACCAGCTCGACCCGTTCACCGTGGCCACCAAGTTCACCGGCATCGCCAGCGCCGGCAAGGAGGTCATGAGCAGCAACGTGCCGGCGGGGGAGATGGATCGCCTCATCGACCTGGCGCTCAAGGCACGATCGACCAAGATCGCGTCGGTGTCGTTCGTGCCGCCGCTGATCTATCCCGGCGCGCCGGACTTCGGGGTGGCGCGCACGATCGTCGCCGAGCGCATCGACGCCGCCGAGGAGGCCGCGAAGCAGCCCGCCGCGCCGGCCACCACCGAGGCGCCCGCGCCGCCCCCGACCACCCAGGCCCCGAGCCCGAGCGCCGCGGCCACGAGTGGGCGCAGCGCCACGCGGACCCCGAGTGCGACGCGCCTGGCCAGCCCGACGCCCGCGCCGGCCCGGCCCAGGGCCGCGAAGGTCAATCCGGCCGACACCGACGATCTCGGCATCGTCTGCCGAGCCGCCTGAACCTCGGCGCCCGGAACCGCAACGCCGCAACGCCCGGCCGGGCGATGCCCGGGCCGGCGGCGCCTCAGTCCCGCGAACGGAAGGTCCGGGAGCGGTCCACGGTGTCTCCGCCGCCGCGGGTGAGCCCGACGAGGAAGCCCGCGCCCCAGCTCACATGCATGGTCGCGATCACCTCGGCGAACCGTGTCCGGTCCCGGGGAGTTCCCTCGCTGCGGCGGACGGCGAGGGCGAGAAACGCCGCGTACGCCAGCGGCGTGGCATGGGCGAGCCGCAGCAATTTCGCCGGTCCGCGGAACCGGCGTACCCCCTCCACGGCAGCGACCGCCGCACTCACCCCCAGCCCGGCGACCAGGGCGGGCGCCGCGAAGAACCGCAGGGGTGTGCGCATCGCCACATTGCGGACCAGCGCCCCCCGCCACACACCGGTGGACCAGAACTGACGCGCCAGCCTTCCCCGGGTGTCGCGCGGCCAATAGGTCACCCGCAGCTTCGGGGTGAACCAGACCAGGTGGCCGGCCTCGCGGATCCGCAGGTTGAGCTCCCAGTCCTCGCCACGGCGCACCGAGTCGTCATAGCCGCCGACCTCGGTGAGGACCTCCCGGCGGAAGATGCCGAGGTAGGCCGACTCGCACGGGCCCTCCGCGCCACTGCCGTGATAGGCGCCGCCGCCGAGGCCGAGCGGTGAGTTGTAGGCCCGGGCGACCGCCTGTTGATAGGTCGTGCGCCCCGTCGCGTCCATCACCCCTCCGCAGTTGGCGGCACCCGTGCGCCGCAGGGTCTCCACGCCGATCCGGGCGTAGTCCTCGGGGATCTCCGAATGCGCATCGACGCGGATCACGACGGGGTTCCGGGCGGCCGCGATCGCGATGTTGAGCCCACTCGGGATGTGGGCGCGGGGGTTGTGCACCAGCCGCACCCGGGGATCCTCACCCGCGATGCGCTGCGCCAGCTCCGTCGTGCCGTCGGTCGAGGGGCCCAGCGAGAGGATGAGCTCGGTCTCGCCCTCATATTCCTGATCCAGCACCGACGACACCGCATCGCGCAGGTAGGGCCGTTCATCGAGGACCGGCATCACGAACGACACGGCGGGCCACGTGCCCTCGGGCCACGTCGGCAGGGCTCGGGCGGGGGCATCGGCCGGAATCTTCCTCACGGGCCTACCTTCTCGTCAGCCGCGATCCGGGCGAGCGCCGTCTCGTCCAGTGCGACGGCGACCACGCACGATCCGCCGCCGAGCAGCGGGGCCGCGAGCGCGGATTCGGCGGCCGCCCAGGCGTCGGTGGGGTCGACAAGGAGCACGCGCGCGGCGGAGGGCGCCACCGCCGCCACCTCGGCGTAGGTCAAGCGTCGGCCCGCCACCTCCCAAGCGAGTTCGTCGGCCGACTCCGGCCCGTCGCCGAACCAGTCGTCGGGCTGGGCAAGCGCAGCATTCGAGAAGTCGGCCCAGCCCGCGGGCGGTGCCGCCAGGCCCACCCCGAGCGGGTGGAGGGAACAGGCGTAGGCCGGGACGCCGTCCGGGGCCGGACCCGGGTCGGGCCCGTCGACCACGAGGTCGCCCGCGCTGTCGACGACCGCCACGCCGGACTGCCACGCCGCCATCGTCCAGACCATGGTCATCCAGTGCCCCGGCTGGTTCCGGTTGAGGCGGAGCTCGAGCCGATCGCCCGGGCTCAACTCGCCCTCGTCCGCGATGAGGTTCGCGGTCTTCGCCACCCAGTTGGCGAACGAGCGGACGGACAGCTCAGTGCGGTGCGGCCCGCCAATTGCCTGACCAGCGGTATATCCGGTCAGGAACGGGGCCGAGCCGTCCGCGCGCACGCGGCGGGCGAGCAGGTCATGGAGGAACACGCGGGCCAGCTTAGGTGGACCCGTCCCGCGGCCGGCCACGCGTTTGCTGAGAAACCTCCACAGGCCACTAAGGTGAGCGCCATGCGCTACGTCGTCATCATGGCCGGGGGCTCCGGCAAGCGTCTCTGGCCGCTGTCGCGGCAGGGAATGCCCAAGCAGATGCTGCATCTGGTGGGGGAGACCAGCCTCCTGCGGATGGCGTTCGACCGCGTTGTCGACGTCGTCGGGGCGGAGCAGGTGTGGGTGTGCACCGGGGCTGACTATGCCGACACGGTCCGCGCCGAACTCCCGGAGCTGCCGGCGGGCAACATCCTCGGTGAACCGACCGGCCGCGACTCGCTCAACGCCGTCGCCTGGCCCGCGGCCGTCCTCGCCGCCGCCGATCCCGAGGCCGTCGTCGCCATGGTGACCGCGGACCAGATCATGCACCCTGTCGAGGTGTTCCAGGATGCGCTGCGCGCCGGCTTCGAGGTGGCCGAGGCGGATGCGACCGCGCTCGTCACCTTCGGTGTCGTGCCCAACAGCCCGCACACCGGCTATGGCTATCTGCACCGCGGGCCGGCCCTCGCCGGCCACGACGATGTCTTCGAGGTCGTGGAGTTCAAGGAGAAGCCCGATCGCGCGACCGCCGTGGCCTATCTGGCCGCCGGCGACTATTGGTGGAACGCCGGCATGTTCGTCTGGCGCGTGAGCACCCTGCTCGCCCAGCTCGAGAAGCTCGTGCCCGACTGCCATGCGACCGTCGGCATCCTCGCGGCCGAGCCCGAGCGGCTCGCCGAGCTCTTCCCGACGCTGCCGAAGATCTCTGTGGACTACGCGATCATGGAGCCCGTCTCCCAGGGCCGCGGCACCGACGGTGCCCGCGTCGTCGCGGTGCGCCTGCCCATCGACTGGCATGACGTCGGCGGCTTCCCGGCCCTCGCCGAACACCTCGAGCGGGACGCCGACGGCAACGCCGTCGAGGGCGCCTCCCTGCTCATGGATGCGCGGAACAACCTCGTCATCAACAAGTCCGACGACGGCACCGTCCTCGCCGTCCTCGGCATGGCCGACACGATCGTGGTCCGCAACGGCAACGTCACGCTCGTGTGTCCCGTCGGCCAGGCCGAGCGGATCAAGGACCTCGTCGCCAAGGCGGCCGACGAGCTCGGCGGGGCGTACGCATAGGTGCTGCAGGTCGGACGATGAGTGCGTATGACTTTGACCCGCCCAGCGGGTGAAAGTCATAGGGGCGTCAAACGACCCCTGTGAGCAGTCGCTCGACCCACGATCGCTCGCCGTCGGCCAGGCCGGCGCACACCGCGGCCACCAACTCCGCGCCGTCCAGCTCGACGACCTCGGCATAGGCTTCGGGCCGGCCGATCGCCCGCAGAACTGCTTCGACAACGGCCTCGCGGCGGCCCAGCCGGAAGAAATCGCGATCCTCATCGCGCAGCAATTCCGCAGCGGCGCCGTCGGCCTCGGTGACCAGATGGGCGAGCCCGCGCACCACCGCCACGGGACGCCCGCCGAGCTTGGTCTTCGCCAGGTCCGCGGCGGCGGCGATCTCGTCGGCCACCGCAATCTCGGTGACCCGCAGGTCGTTGCCGTAGTCATCGACCCGGCCCACGTGCGAGTCCACCGCCAGCACCCCGGCCAGTCCGATGGCCAGATCGGTCTGACCGTTGCGCCAGGCGCGGCCGGCGGTGTCGCTGATGAGGACGCCGAGGCGGCGCCCCGTCGCGGCCGTCAGACCCGCCCGGATCCGCCGCGCGGAGGCATCGGGATCTCTCGGCAGTAGCAGTGCCCGGCCCGCATCGACGTTGGAGGCGTCGATCCCGGCGGCGGCGTGGACGAGGCCGAGGCGGTGTTCCACGATCACGGTCTCCCCGCGCCGGGCGACGATCCGCCGCGACTCGGCGGCGCGGGCGGCCTGCTTGTCCTCGAGCGCGATGAACCGGTCCTCGGCCTTCGAGACGATCTTCGAGGTCACGACCACGATGTCGCCGTCGCGCAGGGCCCAGCGGGGATCGCCGGCCAGCGCGGTGAGCGTCAGCTGCGCGAGATCGTCCCCGGGGCGTACCTCCCCGAACCCGGCCGGTGCGAAGATCTCGATCACGACGCGAACTCCACCCCGGCGCGGATGAACGCAGCGGTGTCGGCGGGTGTCGTCATCAGCAGCGGTGTGGCGAGGCTGCGGAGGCCCTGGGCCTCGACCCGCCCGAGGGCACCGGCGTCGGCGCTGTCCATGATCCAGGCGTCGAGGATGCCGCCCGGTGCGCTGCGCGGGCCATAGTGGAGCCCGACGGCGCCCGCGTCCACCTCGATGCCGATGGCCGGGAGCAGCCGGTGGGCCATGCCGAGCACGGGGGCCCCGCCGAGAATCCCGGCGAACCCGATCACGCGAGCCCGGGTGGCGCGCAGCGCGGGGCGTACGCCGGCGAGGGCGAGGATCGGGCCGATCGAGACCACCGGATTGGACGGGCCGATCAGCACGAGGTCGGCCGCGGCCAACGCCTCGGTCACCTCGCCGGTGGCTCGCGCGGCGTCGATTCCCACATGAACCACATCGAGCACCTCGGGTTGCGCGTGGAGCCGCACCCAGAACTCCTGGAAGTGCACGGCGCGCCGGCCCGAGGGCGCGTCCGGATCGGCGATGAGCACGTGGGTCTCGACCCGGTCGTCGGTCAT
>JAUNRO010000081.1 GCA_030544185.1 Propionibacteriaceae bacterium
CACTCCGTCGGGACGAACCTACTGTTGAGTAACCATAGTATGCGTACTGGCGGGTAACGTTTTCAAGTCGAGCGATCCGGGTAGTGGGCCGAAGGCAGGAATCGGGCCGGCGAGAGCCTGGCGACTTATCGATATTTAAGAGGATTGCTCATCTAGGGTGACCAAGTGACCAACTCGACAACCCCGGCAGACGACAAGACTGCCCAGGGTCACGCAGAGCGCCGGGCAGAGATCGTCGATGCGGCGATCCGGGCCTTTGCCCAGA
Organism: Propionibacteriaceae bacterium; assembly: GCA_030544185.1. The sequence continues at coordinate 266 of JAUNRO010000081.1, forward strand.
AGGGATACGGGGGCACGACCCTCGCCGACATCGCTGACGAGGCAGGGGTGTCGCAGCCCCGGATCAGTCAGGTCTTCGGCAACAAGGAGAACGCCTTCATCACCGCCTATCGGCGGGCCGTGGCGGAGCTCTTCTCCGTGTTCGAGGCCAGCGTGGCCGCGTCCTATTCCCTGCCCTCCCTGGCGCGGGGCTACCTGGATGTGCTGCGGGATCGCCCAGAGATATTGCTCGTCAGCTTCCAGGCACTCACCTCGTCCTATGTGCCGAGTATCGCCGAGGAATGCCGTCGCGCGATGAACCGGACGGCGGAGATCGTGCTCGGGGCCGGCGGCACCCCCGACGACGCCCGCGTCTTCCTCGAGCGTGGCTTCTTCATCAACGCGATGGTTGCCTCCGGCGCCCTGCAGCACTCGATGGACTACCCGGCACTGCGGCAGGCGTTCGAGACGGTCGACGAGGCCTGATCGGGCGTACGCCTCAGCGGGTCAGCTGCACGATCGCCACGATCACGGCCACCAGAATCACCATCGCCGTGACGAACAGGGCGATCTTGACCTTGCTCCACGGCCGGGCGCCCTGCACCTCACCGGTCACGCCGTTCATCAGCACCTGATAGGGCTTGCCGGCATAGGTGACCGTCAGCAGCCAGATCGGCAACAACAGGTGGGCGAAGCTGATCGCGTCGAAGCGGATATCGCGGCTGGTGATCTGTTGCTTGTCGCCACCGATGTCGCGGCGGATCGTGTTCTCCACCTGAGCCTCCAGCGTCCCGCGGGTCCGGGTGTTGAAGGTCTCGTCGGCGTCCAGGTCATAGGTGCGGCCCAGATGACCCGCGACGTATTCCGGTGAATAGGGCACCGCCTCGGCCAGCGGCCACGGTTCGAGCGCCGCCACCCGGTTCTCGTCCAGGCCCCGGTTGGCCCAGGCGGTGACATCGTAGAACTCCTCGCGCACCTGGCCCGACACGTTGTGCCAGTGCGTCCGGGTCTCGGTGCGCGTCTGGTCCCCGTCGCGCACCTGCACCTGGTAGTCCTCCCCCCGGCGTCCGGAATAGGTGGCGCGCGCGTGGGCGTCGAAGGAGAAGTACGCCAGATAGATGCTCTCGAAGGACCCGATCTCGCGATAGGTCTTGAACTCCTTCGGGGCGAACCAGCGCGAGTTGATCCACTTCTCGATGTTGTCCCGGGCGGACTTCTCGTCGACCCGGAAGGGCAGCATCCCGTCGATCGGCAGCCGGCTCGCGACGTCGGTGAGGTCGTCCCGCTGCACCGGGGTGTTGCAATAGGGGCACCGGGTGGCGGTCAGCGTGCCCGTGAAGGCGGTCTTGCCGCCGCAGGCCTGGCAGACGACCTCCCGCTCCAGCGTCGGCGGCAGCTCCGCCGCGTGCAGCGCCCGCATGGCCTGGTGCAGATCGTGCTTGACGATCCTGTGCCCCGTCGGCGCCTGGATCTCCGCCTTGGTGCCGCAACTGCGGCACCGCAGCCCGCCCGAGGCGGGATCGAACACGAGCTGGGCACCACAGGCGTGGCAGGGATAGGTGCGAGTGACCTCGGTCGAGTGCAGCGTCGGGCGGGCCTCGGGGTCGCCGAGCGGCGGTGGGGCTGGCATCGCGCCGGGGCTGGCGAGCGGTGGCGGCGCAGCGGACGCCTCGGGTGGTGGGCGATCCGGCCCGGGCGGCGGTTGCTGGCCGGGCAGCGGCGGCGGTGCGCCGGTCATTCTGCGCCGCCCTGGTCAGCCGTCGACGGGGGCGGCACCGGCGGCGGGGGAGCACCGGCACCCGGCAGCGGCGGGGGTTCGGCGAACAATCCCGCGAGCCCCGGCACCTGACCCGCGGGCGTCCACGCCGCCATGCCCTGCGCCCAGACGAGGGTCGCGGCCGTGACCTGGCCGCCGATCATCGCCTGCTGCAATTGCTGGACGGTGAACGGACCGCTCGCCTGGCCGCCCTGGTCCACGTGATAGGTGACCGCGCCGGGCAGCGGCGGGGGCGCCCCACCGGGGGCACCCTGCTGGGGATAACCCGGGAATCCGCCTTGTCCCGGCGGCGCCTGGCCCGGCTGCAGTTGCTGGCCCATCTGTTGACCGAGGAGCATGCCCATCTGGGCGCCCAGCATGTCGCCCATCATCCCCGAACCGCCGGGGTTGCCGGCGGCGTTCGACATCGCCTCTGCCGCCTTCGCCTGCTGGTAACGCTGCATATCGCCGAGGTTGTTGACCCAGCCACTGTCCTCCACACCGCGGGCGACGCCGCGGGTCATCGCCTGAGTGATCTCCTCCGGCAGCGAGATGTTGAGGGTGATGGAGTCGATCGCCAGGCCGTATTCGTCGTCGACCCGCTCGGCGACGAAGGCGCGCAGTTGCTCCGCGAGCTGGACCTGGCGGCCCTGGAGGTCGATCACGCCGAGCCGGGTCTCCATGATCATGTCGGAGAAGGCGAGCGTGATCACGCGCCGCAGCAGCTCCGCGACCTCCTCGATATCGACCGAGGAGTCCGTGCCGATGATCTGGCGCAGGAAGATCGCGGCATCGAGCACCCGCACCACGCACAGGCCATTGGCCCGGACCTGGACCATCTTGAAGTCGGGATCGCGGACCGTCACGGGGTTGGCGGTGCCCCAGCGCAGGTCGGTGACCGGTCGGGTGTTGATGAAGTAGACCTCCGAGCGGAACGGGCTGTTGAAGCCGTGTTTCCAGCCCTGCAGCGTCGACATGATCGGTAGGTTCTCGGAGGTGAGCGTGTAATGGCCCGGCCCGAACCGGTCGGCCAACTGCCCGCGATAGACGAAGACCGCCTCCTGACCCTCCCGCACGATCAACTCGGCGCCATTCTTGATTTCATTGTTGTAACGCGGGAAACGCCATGCCAGGGTCGACCGGGAATCATCGATCCATTCAATAATATCGACGAATTCATTGCGCAATTTGTTCATGAAGCTCATGGCTTTTCTCCTCGCTGAGCCGACCACGCCGCCACGAACCGGGCCGCAGCCAAATGTTAGGGCCCTTATCGGGTCACATTCGCCGTGCCTGTGGTCAGCCGCGGAGCCGCGGGAGGGTGTCGGGAGATACCCAGCGGGGTAAGGTTGAGCCCTGCCCAGGAAGGATCACCGATGATCAACGACGAAGCCAGCCGCAAGCAGGTCATCAATCGGCTCCGCCGAGCTCAGGGTCAACTGGCCGCGGTCCTGACCATGATCGAGGACGGTCGCGAGTGCCGCGATGTCGTCACTCAGCTGGCCGCCGTTTCCAAGGCCATCGACCGCGCCGGATTCAAGATCATGGCGTGTGCCCTGCGGGAAGCCATTGCCGGCGAGACGGCGCCCGGTCACGAATTGCTGAGTGAACAGGACCTGGAGAAACTCTTTCTGACCCTCGCGTGAGCTGATCGAACGGCCGCCCGCCAGAGCCGTGGCAGTCCCCTGCGAATCGCGCCGGCTCAGTCGTTCGCGTGCTGCTCGATGGCGTCGATGAAGGTCTGGGTCGGCTGGGCGCCGTTGATGAACGTGGTGTCGATCAGGAAGCCCGGGGTGCCCGTGAGGCCGAGCTGGCTGGCCTCCTGGGTGTCGGTGGCCACCGCCTGGCGCAGCGCGGGATCGTCCAACGCGGTCTCGAAGGCGGCGAGGTCGGGCACACCGGCGGTCCGGGCCAGCTCCACCAGGGCCGCCCGCGAGTGATCCGGCTGGTCCTGGCCGCCGTGGGCGAAGACCGCCCCGTAGTAATCCCAGAACCTGTCCTGTTGGGCGGCCGCGCGCGCCGCAATCGCGACGGCGACCGATTCCTCGCCCAGCACGGCCATATCGCGATATTCGATGCGAAGCGTCCCGTCATCCACGTAGCGCTGCAGCTCCGGCAGGGTCTGGACCGCCCAGCGGGCGCAATAGGGACAGCGATAGTCCGACCACTCCGTGAGCACGACCCGCGCGTCGACCTCGCCCTTGGCCAGGGGGTCATCGGCCTGACGTCGTGGAAGGTTCCGCATGGCCTGCTCGGCCTCAGGATTGGGGGCCGGGGCGGGCTGGGTGCCCTGGGTTTCGGCGCCCTGGGCGGGGCTGCCGGGGGCCGTGGCGGCGGGTGGTGTCTGTGTCGGAGCGGTCTCCAGGCGCTTCCCCGAGCCCATCTGGTGGCCCAGGACAAAGGCAAGCACCAGGCTCAGTGCCCAGGCGGCGATCCAGCCTATGCGAGCCATGGTGGCCTTCCTTGTCGGCGGTGTGCGGTCGAAAAAACCTGAAGCGACTGAGAACTTCTTTGTGGACTCCTTGCTGGGCCGCGAAAGCCCTAGGTAGCCACTAGGTCTAGGACTAACCATAATGGCCACGAAAGTTGGTAGCCAAAAGTGCAGTGGAGTCGAGTTGTGAGCATGAAGAGAATCCCACCAGCAGTCCGCCGGGAGCTGCTGTTGGACGCGGCGTTCCGAGTCATCGCACGTAGTGGGGTTCAGTCTGCGACGACGCGCGCGATCTGCGCCGAGGCAGCAATGCCACTGGCCAGCTTCCACTATGTATTCGAATCCCAGCAGGAACTGATGCGCGAGCTCGGTGAGCGGGTTATTCAGTCAGCAGGTGACCACGAGCGATTTCCCGAGCTCACCACCGACATGTATCGCAACGTCGAGCTCATGCTCCGCAGCACGTTCGACTGGGCCGCCGATCACCCGGATGAGGAGCTCGCCTACTACGAAATCGCCAACTATTCGTTGCGCAACGGCGAGGATTTTGGCCTCCGCCGGGTCGAGGTCGCTCTCGAGCTCATCGTGCGCGCCTTTCACATCATCGAGGCCATCCACGAGGACCAGCCGGTCGTCGCCGACTTTCAGCACCTCGCCTGGATGGTGCTGACCTTCATTGAGGGCAACGCGGTGATGCATCTGCACACCCGCGACCGGGACGCGGTCTATCGCGCGATCAAGACGTTCTCGGTGTTCCTGGTCGACTACGGCACGGGACGTGTCCTGGAACCTTCCTGAGCGAAGGTCACTGCGTGCCGTTTTCGGGTGCGTGGATTTGGGCCAGCCGGGATCTGTGTGTTTAGCTGCCTCACGCAATGTAACGATTCGATATCGAGAAGGCAGAACCTTGGCTGACGACAAGCTGGACGACTTGCCCGCGCGCCCCCGACGTGCAATCGAAGAGCCCGAGACGGCCTCGCCGGAGACCGGTGTCTCTGCGTTCCGCGCTCGAGTGGAGAAGATTGCGCTGCCCGCGGTGCTCGCCGCCGCCGTTGGCGCCGGACTGATCTTCGGCGGTGTGACCTATGCGGGCGGCGAGGGCGAGACCCTCACGGCTGCTCCGGCCGCGCCCGCCCCGGTCCGCAATGCCGATGACGTCTCGCGCAGCATCGATCGCATGACCGCTGCCGAGGCCGCCGCGGCGACGCCGGAGGCCGAGCTGTCCCCGGACGAGGCCGAGGGTGCCGACGCCCCGGAACCCGCCGCTGCCGATCTTCCGGCACCCGCTGCTGCTGCGGAGCCCGTGCGGCTCACCGGGTTCACTCCTTCGCCGAAACCCACCCGCGCCGCGACCTCGTCGGCCTCAGCGGGCGGCAGCCGGTTCGCCACCGCGACCGTCAACGTCCGCGCCGGTGCCAGCGCCTCCAGTCAGCGCATCGGTTCGGTCGGCCGGGGCGACTCCGTTTCGGTCACGGGTCGCACGAGCAATGGCTTCACCCAGGTCACCGTCGGTGGTCGCACCGGATGGGTCTCCTCGGACTACCTCGCCAAGAGCGCGCCGGCGCCCGCCAGGTCGGCGGGCAACTCCACCTCGAAGGCCCCCGGCTCGACGTCCGCGGCCCCGCGCAGTTCTTCGGCCGCGCCCGCGCGCAACGGCGCTGCCGCCGCCCCGGCCGCCGCTGCCCCCGCCGCGGGACGCAGCTGTGCGCCCCTGCGCGGCCTGCAGCCGCGCACCGAGGCGGTGCACCAGGCATTGTGCGCCAACTTCCCCGCGATCACCTCCTATGGCGGCGTGCGCGCGGACTGGGATGTCGAGCATCCGTCCGGCCGGGCGATCGACGCGATGACGTCCAGTCTGGCCACCGGCAATGCTGTCGCGGACTGGGCCCGGGCCAACGCCAGCCGTTATGGCATCACCGAGGTGATCTGGAACCAGCGGATCTGGACCACCCAACGGGCGAGCGAGGGCTGGCGAGCGATGGGCGACCGCGGCTCCGTTACGGCCAATCACAGAGACCACGTGCACATCAGCGTTCGCTGAGCACCTCCCACCCCCCGGCTCGGGCCCTGCCATCGCACCCGATGGCAGGGCCCGAGTCTTCCCGATTGTGACGCGGAACACGTGAGGCAAGTCTCATCAGGTTTTCTTAGAAAAACGGCACGCGAATTGGCGAGAAAATGTGCTAAGGGCTAAGCTTGGTTCATCACGTGGACACCAGGTCGCAAACCCGGCCGGACACGTGTGGTCACCACAACTTCTAGCTTCAAGGATCTGATCTCGTCATGTCGTTCGCACGAAACCTCCGCCAGCGTCGTGCAGCAGCTCGCGCCACCCGAGTGATGGAGCGCGCGATCACTGATGCCGCGTCCCCAGCGTTGCGCGATGAACTCATCATCGCCGCGCAGCGTGCCGGACTCCGCTGACCGCACGCCCCGACGAGCCCCCGCCAGTCGCGGGGGCTTTTGCGTGGCCAGCAGCTAGCGCTCAGATCACCCCACTGGCCCACAGGACCCCCGAGCTCGGCCCGAGCCGCCCCGCGTAGCCCATCGCCTCCGAGTCGCTCAGCCCCGCCACGAAGTCGATCACCCCGCGCCCCCGGGCCATCCGGGCGATCTCGGAGTCGCCGGTATGGCCGTCGAGCCATTCCGGATGCAGCTCCCGCACCCGGCGATAGCCCTGCTCGGCGAGTTCGACCAGCTCCAGCAGCCGCCGTGGCGCGCGCCGTGCATCGAAACGGTCGGAGAGCCACTCATCGAAGGTGTGCACCAGCTCGGCCAGGATCAGCGACTGGCCGCGCTGGACCATGGCGAGATCGGGGCGGTGGAGCACGAAGTACTGATGCACGAACTTCAGGACCTGGATCTGGTGCCACGCCAGCGGCCGGACGGTCACGACCGGTTCCCGGGCACAGGTCGGTTGGGGATTCATCACGATCGCCGTGGTGAAGTTGTCGATCCAGCGCCCGATGAAGTCGGAGATCGTGGCGTCCGCGGCGCGGGAGCCGTCATAGGGGGTGATCAGCATGCCGTCGACGAGTTCCTCGCCGACCACCATCACGGCCTCGCGGAAGATCTCGTCGTCATAGACCCAGCCGTCCTTCTCCGCAGCGCTCCGCCGCATCCGCTCCAGCCCGGCGCCCGGCTGGCGCCACAGTTTGCCCAGCCGCTCCGCCGGCATGGCGGCCCAGTCAGCCGAATCGGCCAGCCAGGCCCGGAACTCGCCGGAGATCGGGGAGAACTGGAGCACCCCGGAGCGGTGGAAGTCCTCGAGGTCATGCAGTGAATACGCGATGTCGTCCGCCAGATCCATGACCGCGCATTCGAGCGTCTGGCGCCCCGGGGGCAGGCAGATGCCGTCGATGACCTCCATCATCTCGGTGAGGTCCAGCACATAGGCGCTGAACTTGGCCGCCCCCGCGCCATAGGCGCCCGCGTTCGCTCCCCGGGGTGGATCGTCCCAGCGCGCCGGATGCGGGGCGGGCACGTGCAGCCGGCCCCACGGATATTTCAGGACCGCGGCCCGCGCCGCCGCGGTGAGGTTGAGCCCGTCGATCCCGTCGCCGTGGACCTCGAGTTCGGTGATGATCCGAAACGTCTGCGCATTGCCCTCGAACCCGTCGGCCAGCCCGAAGTCCTCCCGGGCGAGCCGATCGAGCGTGCGCTCGCCGTTGTGGCCGAACGGCGGGTGGCCGAGGTCGTGGGCGACCGCCCCCGCCTGGGCGACGACATGGTCCAGCCCGCCCCAGCGCTCGACATCGAGCGGGTCGGCGATCTGGCGTACGCCCACCGACAGTGACCGGGCGAGAGCCGTCACCTTGATCGAGTGACTCAACCGGTTGTGCACCACGCTGTCGGTCGACCCGCGATCGACGACCTGCGTAACATCGGCCAGGCGCGCGAACGCTGGCGCGAACCGCAGCCGTTCGAGGTCGACCCGGAATTCCGATTCGGCGCCGGAGGTCAACGGTTGCCACAGGTGTGGCTCCGGCCGGCGGCGGGCGATGCGTGCTTCCGCCAGCTCCTCGAGGGAGCGCTCGGGCGCGTGCGGGTCGGCCATGGTCCTGAACCTACTCGACCGGCTTGTGCCGAGCGGACCAACTCCGCTCAACCTGGCCCCACCCGCCTGCGGGCGCCCGCGCGAGATCCTAGAGTTGGGCCATGACGACGACGCCCGTGGACCCGACCACCACGCCTGCGTGGCAGACCCTGACCTCGCTCTATGCCGATTTCACCCCTGACCTGCGCGGCTGGTTCGACGCCGATCCCGCCCGCGCCCGTGCCCTGACGTTCACCGCCGGTGACCTGCATGTCGACCTGTCCAAGAACCTCCTCACTCCCGAGGTGTCGCGGGCGCTGATCGATCTCGGCGAGCAGGTGGGCCTGCCCGAACGGATCGAGGCGATGTTCGGCGGTGAGCGCATCAACGTCACCGAGAACCGGTCCGTGCTGCACACCGCGTTGCGGCTGCCGCGCGACGCCTCGCTCACCGTCGAGGGACACGATGTGGTGCCCGATGTGCACGCGGAGCTCGACAAGGTCTATGCGTTCGCCGAGAAGGTCCGCTCCGGGGAGTGGAAGGGCGTGACGGGCCGGCCGATCGAGACCGTCGTCAATATCGGCATCGGTGGCTCCGACCTCGGCCCGGTCATGGTCTATGAAGCGCTCAAGCCGTTCGGCCAGCTCGGCCTCGAGTGCCGCTTCATCTCCAACATCGACCCGACCGACGTTGCGGAGACCACCTTCGGGCTCAACCCCGAGACCACGCTGTTCATCGTTGCGTCCAAGACCTTCACCACCCTGGAAACCCTCACCAACGCCCGGATGGCTCGCGAGTGGCTGCTCGACCAGCTTCGCGAGCGCGGTGCGATCAGCGACACCGAGGAGGCCGCCGGCCGGGCCGTGGCCGCCCACTTCGTCGCGGTCTCCACCGCCTTGGACAAGGTCGCCGAGTTCGGTATCGATCCGACCAACGCCTTCGGCTTCTGGGACTGGGTCGGCGGGCGCTATTCGGTCGACTCCGCAATCGGGACGGCGGTGGCGGTGTTCATCGGCCCGGAGGCCTTCGCCGAGTTGCTGGACGGCTTCCACACGATGGACGAGCACTTCCGCACGACGCCGATCAACCAGAACGTGCCGGCGCTGATGGGCCTGCTCAACGTCTGGTATGTCAACTTCTTCAAGGCCGCCACCCACGCCGTGCTGCCCTATGCGCAATATCTGCACCGCTTCCCGGCCTATCTGCAACAGCTGACGATGGAGTCCAACGGCAAGCGCGTGCGCTGGGACGGTGAGCCGGTGACGACCGAGACCGGCGAGGTCTTCTGGGGCGAGCCGGGCACCAACGGCCAGCACGCCTTCTATCAGCTCATCCACCAGGGCACCCAGCTCGTGCCGGCCGACTTCATCGCCGTCGCCAACCCGACCCATCCGATCGCCGACGGCGGGGCGGATGTGCACGAGTTGTTCCTCGCCAATTTCTTCGCCCAGACCAAGGCGCTGGCGTTCGGCAAGACGGCCGAGGAGGTCCGCGCGGAGGGCACGGCCGAGGAGATCGTCTCCGCGCGCGTGTTCCCCGGCAACCGGCCCACCACGTCGATCATGGCCCCCGAGCTGTCGCCGGCCGTCCTGGGCCAGCTGATCGCCCTCTATGAACACATCACGTTCACCCAGGGCATCGTGTGGGGCATCGACTCCTTCGACCAGTGGGGTGTGGAGCTCGGCAAGCAGCTCGCCAAGGAGATCACCCCGGCGGTGGGCGGGGACTCCGACGCCCTGAAGAGCCAGGATCCGTCGACCCGGGCCCTCATCGACTACTACCTGGAGCATCGCGGCTGACCTGACCACACTGTGGACCGCGGCTGACCAGGCCGTCAGTTCCGCCCTCGAACCCCGTGTTTCGAGGGCGGAACTTTCCTTTTCCTGAGAGCCGCGCCCCGTCTGCGAATTCACGCTCGTGACGGGAACAATTCGCGATAATTCAAGGAAACTAAAGCAAATACCGGGTCAGCGGCCTTCACGTAGCGGAAGTTGCCGTTCGGTGGCCCCTTTGATCCTGACTAACTTCCCGAGCGTATCTCAGGTTTCTGGCTGTGGCCGGGACCTGACGTCGAGTCAATCGCTTCGGGAGTTAGCAGATGGTCACACTGCAGGCACCGGTCACGCCGCGCACGCTGGGCAACCGGGAGAACGCGCGGTCGCGGCGACAGCACAGCAAGCGCGTCTTCGTCATGGACGCGGCTGCCATCGCGCTGGCGATGTGCGGCACCTATCTGCTGATGTTCGGGATCGGCGAATCGTTCCTCGACTGGAAGCAGGATCTGCGCCTTCCGTACGCCCCCGTGCTGCTCGTCCTCGGCATCGTCTGGTTCCTCGCCCTCCAGGGGTCGGTGACCCGGCGGCGCCCGACGGCACCGGCGGGCCTGGAGGAATATGTCCAGATCCTCTCGGTCGCCCTGAAGGTGTTCGGGGCGATCGCGATCGTCAGCTTCCTCCTCCAGGCGCACCCCTCGCGGCTGTTCTTCCTGGCTGCACTGCCCGCCGGCACAATGCTGCTCTGCCTGGGCCGGGTGGTGAACCGTCGCATCCTCGACCGTCGCCGTCGCCAGGGCCTGGACTTCGAGCGCGCCGTGCTGGTGGGCACCGAGGTCGGCGCCGCCGGCACCTTCCTCGACGTGCAGGGGCATCCGGGCAGCGGCCTGTGCATCACCGATGTGGCGATCGTGGGCCCGGACAACGACGTGTCCGAGTTGCGGCATTTGCCCCGGCGCACCCTCGACGACATCGCCGAGTCCGCCCGCCGGGGTGAGATCGACGCCGTGCTCGTCGCCCCCGGGCTGGCGCCGGCCAGGGTCCGCTCGCTGTCCTGGGCGCTGGAGAAGTCCAACGTGAACTTCTTGCT
>JAUNRO010000082.1:0-5382 GCA_030544185.1 Propionibacteriaceae bacterium
TGGCGCCGGGCACCTGGTCGAAGGCCCGGGGCACGGCCCGGCACCCCTACAACGAGCCGATCAACCCCGAGCTGGACAACGCCTCGTTCCACCCCGACTACACGACGGTGGCGGACGGCAGCCTGCGGATCCGGTGGGACCGCACCCCGAACACCTACTACGACCGGATCTATGAATACACGACCGGGATCGCCACCACCGCGCCCGGGTTCGCGTTCAAATACGGGTTCGTCGAGGCCCGGGTGAAGGTGCCGAACGGTCCAGGGCTCTGGCGCGCGCTGTGGCTGCTCCCCCTGCCGGTGAACACCTGGCCGCCAGAGATCGACATCGCCGAGTGGATCGGCCAGGAAGACGGCACGGTGAACGTCAAGTTCAACCTGCACTGGCGCAGCCTGGGCCAACACCGCCAGATCCAGGACTGGCCGACCTATGCGACCGATGTGGGCGGGGACTGGCACATCTACGGCATGCACTGGGAAAAAGATCGCATCACGGTCTATTTCGACGGCAGCGTCGTCTATGAATACGAAGGCCCGGGCATCCCGCGCGAGGAGATGTATCTCGTGATCTCTGGCGGTGTCGTCCGCGGCGCCTATCCCGAACCCGGCGAGATGCTGATCGACTACGTCCGCGTCTGGCAGTAACGCAGGCGGGCGCCCGGCGTCACGGACGATCCGGCACAGCTCAATTCCAGCCCCGAGGGTGTACGCCGGGCCGCGTGCCCCGACGTAGCGTGGAGCGCGTCATCCCCACACCTTTGGAGTTGCCCCATGACGTCGGTCATCACGACCTATCTCCAGGACCACCACGCCGGCTCGGCCGCCGGCACGGACGCCTTCCGTCGCGTCGCGGAGTCCCACGGCGATCCCGCCGTGCGAGCTGCCGTGGGCCGCATCGCCGACGCGGTTGAGGCGGACCAACGCGCCCTGGAGCAGATCATGGCCACCTTCGACACCAAGCCGTCGTTGGTGAAGGACCTGCCGGCCAAAGCGGGCGAGAAGGTCGCCCGCCTCAAGCCCAATGAGCGGCTGACAGAGCGCTCGCCACTCTCGGACGTGCTGGAGCTCGAGGCCCTGGTGCTCGCCGTCACGGGCAAGGCGCTGGGCTGGGAACTCCTGCTGCAGGTTGAGGATCGACGGCTGGACCACGACCAGCTCGCCCTCCTGCTGGAGCGCGCCCAGGCCCAACGTGCACAGCTGGAGGAACTGCGCCTGTCGCAGGCGGGCAAACTCCTCCAGGCGTGAGAATCCCTCACAGCCCCCGCAGCCACTCCCGCAGCCGCCAGGTGGCGCGCACATCGTCCTCGTTATAGGCCAGCACCCGGGTCCGCGCGGCCGCCCGCACTGCCGGGTCCGCTGCGTGGCAGGCCTCATCGAACCAGGCCTGGGAGTTCAGCCCGCCGGGGTCCTCATCGCGCCAGGAGAACCCGGCGCCGACCGACGCGACGACCTTCAACCCCAGCCCCCGCGTGCCAAAGAAGTGATCTCGGACCACCTCGAACAGGTCGCAGAACTCGCGCTGGGCATAGTCGATCGCCCAGTCCAGCAGCGGGTCCCCGGCGGCGTTCGCCAGGTTTCCCAGGCGCACGAGCTCATAGTTGGAATAGTGGAAAACCCGCACGCTCGCCGGTCCGGTGACGACCGTGCGCAGCCAGCCCATGGCCCGACGGGCGAGCTCGATCTCGGCCGCAGCGTCCAGGTCGGTCCAGGCGGAGAATTCCACGAATCGCGGCGGGTCGTCGGTGCGGGTGTCGTTGACGAGGAAGCCCCACAGATAGACCCGCTCATCCGCGGCCGTCTCGATGTCGAAGTCGATCTCCAACTCGGCGCCCGGGATCGGGATCGGCCCGGTGGTGAGGCGCTCCAGGTCAACCTCCTCGACCATCAACCGGGCGCGGTGGGCGGCGAGCTCGAGGCGTTGCTCGGCGGCCTGCCGGTGGCGAACCTCCGGCAGATAGCGCATCTTGAGCTGCTCCAGGTCGACCTCGGCGAGATCGGTGATCGTGCGGACGCCCAGTGCGCGCAGCGCCTGGATCTCCCGCACGTCGAGCGGTGCCTTGTCGATGCGCACCGACAGGTCGTCATCGCCCAGCAGCGGCCGGCAGACCTCCCACCAGTGGCAGGCATCGCACTCGCGGTTGCGGATCGGCGCCACACTCGCTGGCTGCCCGCTGGCGGCATCCTCGGCGATGCGGACACGGAAGCCGTGCTCGTGGTCATAGCGTTCCAGCACACTGCGCAGCCGCCAGCCCTCCTCGGCACTGCGGGAGAATGTGCGGACCATCGGTTCGGTGAGGTCGACCCAGGTGATCGCAGGCGTCTCGTGGCCTGGATAGGAGTCCGTGCCGAGGATTCCGGCGACCGGTGCGCCGGGCGCGGCGTGGCCGGCGCCCTCGAGCAGCCGCCAATAGTGGGCCGCCTGCAGCAGCGTGCCGTCGCGCTGGGTGCGCAGGGCGCGATCGGCGACCGGTTCGGCCCGGGCGTACGCCGGCTCGGCCAGCCCGCTCACCGGCACCGCATAGTCCCGGCGCCCCGACAGCCGCTTCTCCGCTGCCTGCCGGCGCGCGATGACCACCGGGTGATAGCCGGTCGCGCCGTCCGGGCGATCGGACCCGCGCACCAGCAGGTTGGGCCGGCCGCTGCGATGGCCGGTGACGTCGAGGGGCAGCAGCCCGCCGATGATGATCCCGACGCCATGGCGCAGGGCCTCGGCGCAGGCCTGCTCCTGCACGTCCCAGCGTTCATCATTGAGTGGGCGCAGGTCTGCGATCGAGCCGGAGGATGCGTGCAGCAACTCCTCAAGGGCTTGGTCGGCGAAACGGATCCCGCCGGCAAAGCTCTCGCGCAGGCCCTCATCCGGTGCGGGCGCCGGCGGGTGGACGTCCGGCGCGAACCGGTTCCACGTCTTCATCACGCAGGTGCGCGCTGCATAGGCGTCCAGGACGATCAGGGGCGCGGCGGGGTCCTTGCCGGGGAACACGGGCACGGTCAGGCGATCCCACGGTGGATCGCGACCATCCCGCCGAGGAGGTTGCGCCACTCGACGTCGTGCCAGCCCGCCTCGGCGATCAGCGCCGCCAACGTCTGCTGGTCGGGCCAGGTCTGCATCGATTCGGCCAGATAGGCGTACGCCGACGGGTTGCTGGAGGCGACCTTCCCGAGGACCGGCAGGACCCCCAGCAGCCGGTCCTTATAGACCTTGGCGAACAGCGTGTTGGTCGGCGTGGACACCTCGGCGATCACCAGCCGCCCGCCGGGTTTGGTCACCCTGTGCATCTCGATCAGCGCATCCAGGGTGCGCTCGACGTTGCGCAGACCATAGGAGATCGTGACGGCATCGAAGGAGTCGTCGGCGAAGGGCAGCGCGAGCGCATCCCCGGCCACGAAGTGCAGGTCGGGCTGGCGCCGCTTGCCGACCGTGAGCATCCCGATCGACAGATCCGTCGGGACGACGATCGCGCCGGCATCGGCGAAAGGCCGCGACGAGGTCCCCGTGCCGGCCGCGAGGTCGAGGATCCGCTGACCCGGTCTGGGGTCGACCGCCTCGATCGCCGCCTTGCGCCACTGGCGCATCTGGCCGGCGGTCATGACGTCGTTCATCAGGTCATAGCGGTCGGCGACACCGTCGAACATGGCCGCCACGTCGGCGCGGCGCTTGGCGAGGGTCGCGCGATAATCGGATCTCGGCACGCAGGCGAGCCTAGTTGCAGGCACCGACAACCACCGATTCGGCGCCTCGAGCGGCCGGCGCGAACGGCACGCGCCGCTGCCGTGGCGCAATTTGACCTCCGGCGGAACCCAGCGGATGGACCCGGACTCCTCCAGGGTGGAAAGGCGAGCAGAATCGCGGCTCGGAGTCGGACCATTGGGAGGACGACGTGCGACTCGGCGAGAGCGACCGGCAGCCTGCCACTGGAGCTGGGGATGAGGAGCTGTGGACCGGTTTGCGGGCGGGGATCGAAACGGACTTCGCGACCCTGTTTCGGCGGCACAACAAGGCCGTCTACAACTTCGCGTTCCGGGCGACCGCCTCCTGGTCGATGGCCGAGGACATCACCCAGGCGACGTTCGCGACGCTGTGGCGCCGGGCCCGGCAGGGCACCGTCGAGCCGCTGCGCCGCGACTCCGCCGTGCCGATCCTGCTCGCCATGGCGCGCCACGAGGTGCTCAACAACGTGCGCAGCAACCAGCGACGGCTGCGGCTGGTGCACAAGATCGAGGACCAGGGGCCGGGCTATGACAACAACGTCTCGGACTGGGTGGATCAGGAGGCGAGCATGGCTCGGGTGCGGCTGGTGCTGAACCAGCTCCCGGAGAACCAGCGCGCGGTGATCGAGCTGGTCGTGTGGAGCGGGCTGGACATGGCCGCCTGCGCGGAGGTCCTGAAGGTGCCGGTGGGCACGGTGAAATCCCGGCTGAACCGAGCCCGGAAGAAATTGGCGACCACCGAGGTGGCCACGCTGTTGGGAGGGGAGGCGTCGTGAGCTGGCCCGTTGACCCGTTGCGGGAACGAGACCTCCCGAACTCCGAACGAATGCTGACGCGCATCCTGGCCAGCGCCGCCGGCGACGGGCCGGTCGAGGAACTCGACGACCTTGATGCCCCGGCCCGCCGGCCCCAGCGCTGGCTGCACGCCGTGGCGGCCGCGGCGGTCGTCATCGCCCTCGCCTCGGTCGGCTGGGTCGTTTCCCGCCCCGACCCGACGGAGGTTGAGCCCGGCCAGCGCCCCACCGCACCAGTGGTCACCGCGACCCCGACACCGACCCCATCGCCGACAACCGCGACCCGTCCGGCCACCGAGGGCGTGCCCGCGCCCGCCGGGACCCGGCCCGCCACCGTGAGCCGGACACCCACGCCGACGCCGGACCCCACCCCGACGCCGACCCCGTCGCCCACGGCCAGCCCGAGCGCCTCGCTCGATCCCCCGCGGATCTATGGCACCTCCGCCACGCGGACCGGATCGAGCCGGTCGGGCTATGAGACCGCGACCGTGGAATACACCGCCTGCCCGGGCAGCCTCGGCGCCCGGCTATATGGCCCGTGGATCAGCGGCGCCACGACCGTTCTCGCCGGCGCCGGCGAGCTCAGCGAGGGCGGCACCCTCGTCAACCGCAACACCTGCATCCCGCTGACGATCGAGGTCGAGGTGCCCGAGGCGGTGACCGAGATATCCATCGCGGTCCGCTTCGTCTATGCCCCCGGCTCACCGGAATCGGCGAACGACGGCCTGCACTATGAGTCGGTGATCATCCGCTGAGGCTCAGGCGAACCAGCGCTCGACCTCGGCGGTGTTCTCGGCCAGCCACCGCTGGGCGGCCGCGAGCGCGTCGAGGCCGTCGAGTTTCATCCAGCGATCCATCTGGTTGACGTCGGCGACCGCATA
>JAUNRO010000082.1:5392-11143 GCA_030544185.1 Propionibacteriaceae bacterium
GCGCTCCGGCATCCGTTCCCAGAACGTCGAATAGGCCAGCAGCGACGCCCGGTCCGGCGGCGGAAACACCCCCAGCGGGTCGGCGAGCGGCCGCAGGTCGTGCACGTCGTTGAGGAACATCGGCTGCCACATCGGCGTCGCGAACCAGTCCCGGCCGCCATCCGCGTGTTCACCGTGTCGATCACGGTCCAGATGTCGCCGATCTCGTGACTCCAGCCCAGCGCATCGAGCCCATACTCGACCACCAGCCGGTTGGACCGCATGCTCAGCCCCGCCCCCGCCTTGGTCCCCTGCACCACCCGCGTGGTGAACCGCTCGGCGACCTCGGGCTTGGCGAGATCCGCCAGCGACGACACCAGCTCCGCCGGCACATAGCCCGGCACGGCCCAGAAGAACAGCCCGCCGACATAGAGCGGTGCGACCTCGGTCACGACCTCGCGGATCTGTTCCCAATAGACCTCGTGACCGTGCGGCAGCCAGGCGTCGGCGAAGAGATCCTGCTCGCCGCGGGCCAGCTGGGGATACATCTCGGGGTGTGCCCCTTCGACGACGCGGACCTCATGGCCCAGGCGCACCAGCACCTCCTCCACCACCGCGGCAGCAACCTGATGGAAGGACTCGTCGATGCGGCCCAGGACGATCGGTGTGCTCATGGCGCGATTGTGCCCGAGCCACCTCAACGGGTGAGCGCCGCCTCCGCCGCGCGGGCGAGCCGGGCGGTCTGGGCGCGCCGGTCGTTCCGGGTGATCCGGACCTCGAGGATCTCGGTGCCCCGGATGGGTTCGGCGAGCGCCGCGTGCAGGTCCGCGAGCGTCGCAATTTCGCGATGGCCCCAGCCGTACGCCGCAGCGAGCGGCCCGCACCGCACCCCCGTCGGCGTACCGAAAATGCGCTCGAACGCCGCCTCGTGCTCCGGCGCGCCCTGCTCGAGGATGTGGAAGATCGACCCGCCGTCGTCGTTGACGACCACGATGCGCAGGTCGGGCCGGCGCTCGGTCGGCCCGATCAGCAGCCCGCCCACATCGTGCAGGAACGTCAGGTCACCGAGCAGCAGCGTCGTCGGGCCCTCGACGAGCGCGATCCCGGTCGCGGTGGCGATCAAGCCGTCGATGCCGGCGAGGCCACGATTGGCGTACGCCGGGGGCGCGATGGTGCGGACCGGCGCCAGGTCCAGGTCCCGGACGGGGTGGGAGGAACCGATCACGAGCGCGTGCCCGTGGGCGGCGGTCGCGGCCCACACGGCGGCGGCGATGGCCAGCCCGTTGAGCGTGGCGGACTCGACGTCGAGCGCCGGGGCCAGCGCACGGTCGGCGTCCTGCCAGGCGGCGAGCCACTGTGGGTCGCCCGGTGCGGGGGCGACGGTGTCGGTGACCGCCGTGACCGCGAAACCGGGATCGGTCCAGCGCGCCCCGGCGGTGACGGCGATCAGCTCGACATCGGTGCGGGCCAGCAGCCGCGACACCGGCCGGGAGAGCGTGGGATGCCCGAACAGCAGCACCCGCTCGATCCGCCCGCCAAGCTCGGTGCCGAGCAGCAGCCGATAGCTCCGGATCGCCGGGGCCCGCCGGGCATTGCCGGAGGGCTCGGCGAGCAGCGGCAGCCCGGCGGCGTTCGCCACCGCCCACGCCCGGGCGCCCACCTCGCCCGGGCAGTCCCCGACGAGCACCACGGTCCGGGGCTCGTGTGCCTGTGTGGTGTCGCTCTCACAACACTGCTCGTCCACACCAGCTGCGCCACCGCGCCGCGCCACCACCGTCGGCCGCACCACGGGCCATTCCGCGTCATCGGGCGTCAGCGGTTCGTCGAACGCGAGGTTGAGCTGGACCGGCCCGGGGTCGCCGGTCCGGGTCCCCAGGGCCGCCGCCACCAGCCGCGACACCTGGAAGACCCAGGCCGCGACACCCCCCTCGGCGCCCGACACCTGGGCCGAGGCCCGCACGAAGCGGTCGAACAGCCCCGCCTGGTCGGTGACCTGGTTCGCCCCGCTGTGCAACGCCCGCACGGGACGGTCGGCCGACAGCACGAGGAGCGAAATGCCGGCGTGCGAAGCCTCCATCACCGCGGGCAGCAGGTTGCCGACCGCGGTGCCGGAGGTGGTGACGATCGGCACGACCGCCCCGGTGGCCTTGGCGAGCCCGAGCGCGAGGTAGGCCGCGGAGCGTTCGTCGATGCGCACGTGAAGCTCGAGCTTTCCCTGTTGGGCAAGGGATTCCCAGGTGAACGCCAAGGGCGCGGAGCGAGACCCCGGGCACAGCACGACGTGGCGGACGCCGAGCTCGATCAGCGCCGACGCCACCGCCCGCGCACATGCGGTGGCGCTCATCCGCGGGTCTCCGCCAGCCGATCGGCCCACAACGCGGTGTCCTCCGCCGATGCCGCACACCGCTCCAGGCGCTCCGGTTGGGCGTCGACCGTTCGCACCTCGATCGCACCGTCGACCGCGACGAGCGAGTCGGTGACCACATCGTCGGTGAGCAGCGCCCGGGTGTTCAGCCCGCAGGCATAGGGCAGCTCGGGCAGCGTGGCGGCGAGGGCGACGCCGGCGGCGAGCCCCACCGACGTCTCGAGCGCGGAGGACACGACGACCGGCAGGCCGAGCAGCTCCGCGAGCTCGAGGCAGCGCCGCACCCCGCCGAGGGGCTGCACCTTCAGCACCGCCACGTCAGCGGCCTCGAGCTCAGCCACCCGCTCGGGGTCGCCGGAGCGACGGATGGACTCGTCGGCGGCGATCGGCACCGAGATGCCGCGACGCAGCAGCTCGCGCCGCAGCCGCGCGAGGTCATCGACACCGGCCACCGGCTGCTCGGCATATTCGAGACCCAGCCGGCCCAGCTCTCGCAGCGCGCCGACCGCCTGGTCGAGCGACCAGCCGCCGTTGGCGTCCACCCGGACCGCGCCCCCCGGGCCGAGCGCGGAGCGGACCGCCTCGACGCGGGCGAGGTCATCGGCCAGCGACTGGCCCGGCTCGGCGACCTTCACCTTCGCGGTCGCGCACCCGGACTCGGCCACGAGCGTCTGAGCCTGCTCGGGACCCACCGCCGGGATCGTGGCGTTCACCGGGATCCGGTCGCGCACCGGGGCGGGGAAGCCGACCTCCGCGGCCTCGACCGCCGCCGCCAGCCACGGCCGCAGCTCGGCCCCGTGATAGTCCAGGAACGGGCTCCATTCCCCCCAGCCCGCACAGCCCCGCCACAGCACGCCCTGGCGCCGGGTGATGCCGCGGAACCGGGTGCGCAGCGCGATGTCATAGACGAACATCGGCGGTCAGCCCCTTTTCGTTCATCTGTCGATCCTAGGGTGTGAGGCATGACCCAGCTGCTCACCCTGCCTGCCGACGATCCCGGCCTCGACGCCGCCATCGGGCGGATGCTGGGCGGTGGCCCGCCGGTCGCTCCGCTGCCGGCGGAGCTCGCGGATCCCGTGGCCACGTTGGCGATGCTGCGACCCGACGAGCCGGTCGCCGAGCCCGACGCGGGGCTGATCGTGGCCACCTCGGGCTCGACGGGTGAGCCCAAGGGGGTCGTCCTGTCCCGCGCGGCGATCACCGCCGCGGCCGCCGCGACGCACGCCCGGCTGGGTGGGCCGGGGAACTGGACCCTGGCGCTGCCCGCGCACTATGTGGCCGGGGTGATGGTGATCGCCCGAGCCCTGACCTGCGGCGGGACGGTCTTTCGGGCCGCGGCCGACCTGAGCGATCTCCCACCCGCCGGCGCCGGGGAGCTCGAGCGCTCCTATCTGTCGCTGGTGCCCACTCAGCTGGTCCGGGCGCTCGCGCACCCGGAGCTGGTGGCCCGGCTGGTCGACTACGACGCGATCCTGCTGGGCGGGGCGGCCCTGGACCCGAGCGTGCTCGAGACCGCCCGCTCCGCCGGGCTGCGGATCGTGACGACCTATGGGATGTCCGAAACTTCGGGCGGCTGCGTCTATGACGGTCACCCGCTCGACGGCGTCGAGGTCCATCTCGCCGGCGACGGCCGGGTGTCGATCTCGGGGCCCGTGCTGTTCTCCGGCTATCGCCTGCGCCCCGATCTGACCGCCGAGGTGCTGATCGGTGACCGGTTGCGCACCCGCGACCGCGCCGTGTGGGACGGTGACCCGTGCGCAGGCGCCCGGCTGCACGTCATGGGGCGGATCGACGACATCGTGATCTCCGGCGGCGTCAACGTCGACCTCGCCGAGGTCGAGCAGGCGCTGCAGCAGATCGACCCGCACGCCACCGCCGTCGGCGTACCCGATCCGGAATGGGGCACCCGCATCGTCGCCGCCCTGACCGTCCCGACCACGCTCGCCGACCTCCGCGAACGCCTGCCACATCTCGACGCGCCGGCCAGACCGCGCGGCGTGCTGAGACACCCCCACCTCCCCCTCACCTCCAGCGGCAAGATCGACCGGCAGGAGTTGGTGGCCTGGTGGGAGTCCGGGCCCGCGGAGAAAGAGGAGATGTGAGCGATTCCGCGTCTGTGTCGACCGGGGCGACGTTCGCCGACTGGCTCGAGGGGGCACGCCCCCGCACCTGGCCCGCGGCCCTGTCCCCGGTGCTCGCCGGCTCGGGTGTGGCCTGGTTCTTCGGCGGTTTCACCCTCGGCATGGCCGTGCTCTGCCTCGTGGTCGCCTTCGCCCTCCAGGTCGGGGTGAACTATGCCAACGACTATTCCGACGGGATCCGCGGCACCGACGCCGAACGGGTCGGGCCGATGCGCCTGGTCGGCTCCGGCGCGGCCGCCCCGAAGGTCGTCAAGGCCGCAGCCTTTGCCTGCTTCGCTGTGGCCGGGCTCGCCGGCCTGGCGCTGACGATCTGGTCCGGGCACTGGTGGTTCCTCGCCGTGGGCGCGGCGTGCATCGTGGCAGCATGGTTCTATACGGGCGGGACGCGGCCCTATGGCTATCTGGGCCTCGGCGAGATCTTCGTCTTCGTGTTCTTCGGGCTCGTCGCCGTGACGTTCACCGCGTTCGTGCAGCTCGGCGAGTGGACCCTCACCGCGCTCTGGGTCGCCTGCGCGATCGGCTTCCTGGCCTGCGCGATCCTCGTCGCGAACAACCTGCGTGACATCGCGGGCGATACGCTCGCGAGGAAGCGTACGCTCGCGACGCGGCTCGGGGATCCCGGCACCCGGGCGCTGTTTTCCGGGTTGCTCATCGCCACCGCCGTCGCGGTCGTGGGCGCGGCGGCGACGAGCACGGTGTGGGCGCTGCTGGGCCTGGTGTTCGTGCCCGTGGTCGTGCCGGCGCTGCTGGCGGTGATGCGCGGGGCGCTCGGGAAGGCCCTGATCGGCGTGCTCAAGTCCACCGGCATCGCCCAGCTCGTCTGCGCGGCCGGGCTGTTCGCAGGCTTCGTGCTCGGCTGAGCAAGCCGTTCCCCCGGGAACCTCAGCTGGCCAGCGCCGCGGCCCCGGCGGTGCCCGGCGCCCGCCACGGCGTCGGCGAATCCCCCAGCCAGATGTCCACCCAGCCGGCCCCGCCGCCGCCGCCGAGCGGGGCATACACCGCAACGCGCGCCTGCTCCAGCCCCGCGACCGCCTCGGGGTCGACATCCGCAGCGATCAGCACCATGGCCTCGGCCCACGACCGGGCGTCGGCGACGCCGTCGGGATAGAGGTGGGCGCCGACGATGCGGCCCTCGGGGAGGTACGCCACGAACTGCGGCGCCTCGGCTGTCCGCTGCCCGAACCGGTGCCAGAACACCGCTCCCACGGCCACGGTGTGCTCCGGGACGGTCAGGCCCTCACGCAACAGCGCGGGCAACGCGGCCCG
>JAUNRO010000083.1 GCA_030544185.1 Propionibacteriaceae bacterium
GACCTTCATTATGTGCGGGGAGAGCCCATAGGGTTCTTTCAGCTTGTCATAAGGTCTGGTTACCGGTGCTCGATGTGGGTGGCAAGGCGACACGAGTTTTCGGACACTGCTGCCCTGCGGAAACGACTGGTTCTGTGAGTGTCGCGAAATCGATCGCTAGCTAGCGGACGCGCTCGGACGGGGGTTTGACTACCTTGAGCCACCGTCGTGAGGTGGGGTCGTCACGTCCCACGCTGACTTGCGGATACGAGATGAAGGTCGCTTCGTCGATGTAGGGCGGGACCGTGGCTCTTTCTGGTGACGTCCTGCCGTGTGTCAGTTGAAGCCTCCGGACGGTGTCGTGGCCTGCTCTCTTTGCCACATGACGATGGTCAGTTCGGCGTAGAGGACGGTGTGGTCGTCCTGATCGGTCAGCCGCATCTCCATCTTCACTCGCCCGCGTGTTCCGTCGAGAGTGACCTCGGCAATCCGGACGGTTCCGGTGAGAACGTTCCCGGGTCGGACGGGCACCGGGAACCGGACCCGGTCGAATCCGAGCCCGGCGATCACTGCCCATTGGTTGAGCACTGTTTGTGTGAGCAGCCGTTGAGCGATGGCGATGGTGTGTACCCCGCTGGCGATGAGTCCGCGGAAGTGTCCCTGATCGGCCGCTTCCTCATCGATGTGAAACCACTGTGCGTCCCAGCGTGTGGCGAAATCCACCAGTTCGGCCTTGGAGACGGTGTGATCGCCCAGTTCGAGGATCTGGCCCGGGGTGAAGTCTTCGGCGTAGACGGACGGACTTGGGGGAGTGGCGTTCACAGCGACCTGGCTACGAGCAGCTTCATGATCTCGTTGGTGCCGCCGTAGATCCGCTGCACGCGGGAGGCGGTGTACATCTGGGCGATGGGGTACTCCATCATGTAGCCGTAGCCACCGAACAGCTGTAGGCACTTGTCCACCACGCGGCACTGCATGTCGGTGGCCCACAGCTTGATCATCGAGGCGCCGGCGGCGTCGAGGGTGCCGTCGATCTGGCGGCGGATGCCGTCGTCGATCAGCGCCTTGCCGGCGTAGACGTCGGCCTTGCACTCGGCTAGTACGAACTGGGTGTTCTGGAAGTCCAGGAGTTTCTTGCCGAACGCATCGCGCTCTTTGACGTACCGGATGGTCTCGATCACCGCGGCCTCGGCCACTGCCACGCCGGCGACTCCGATGATGAGTCGCTCCCGCGGCAACTGGGTCATGAGTTCGGCGAAGCCGGAGCCCTCCTCGCCAAGGATGTTCTCCACCGGTACCCGCATGTCGTCAAAGAAGAGTTCGCGGGTGTCCCATCCGTGCATGCCGATCTTCTCGAGGACGGCGCCGCGGGAGAAGCCCGCGACGTTATTGTCGACCTCGGCGACTAGTAGGGAGATGCCCTTGCCGCCGGCCGCTGGATCGGTCTTGGCCACGATGACAACCAAGTCGCAGTGGGTGCCGTTGGAGATGAAGGTCTTGGCGCCGTTGACCACGTAGTGGTCGCCGTCGCGGATCGCTGTGGTCTTGACGTTCTGCAGGTCTGAGCCGGTACCAGGCTCGGTCATG
The DNA here is from genome assembly GCA_030544185.1 of Propionibacteriaceae bacterium. Next base: position 1,567 of record JAUNRO010000083.1, read on the forward strand.
GCGACGGCCACCACTTTCTCGCCGGAGGCGAGCCCGGGTAGCCAGCGGCGCTTTTGCTCCTCGGTCCCGTAGGCGTTGATGTAGTGGCTGACGATCGTGGAGTGCACGGTGAAGCCGAACGCGCTGTCGTGCGCGTACGCCAGTTCCTGGGCCACTACAGCCTCGTGGCCGAAGTCGCCTCCCCCGCCGCCGTCCTTTTCGGCGATGTCGGTGAGCAGTAGGCCTGCCGCTCCGGCTCTGTTCCAGAGTTCGCGGTCGACGTGGCCCTGCCGGGCCCAGTCCGCCTGGCGGGGGGTGACTTCTCTGGCGAAGAAGGCGCGGGCGTGGTCCCGTAGCAACTCGTGGGACTCGGTTTGCCAGGTGGGGCGGTGGTCGGGGAACAGGGTGGTGGTCATGATCTTGTCCTTGTCGGGCCGGGTCAGCGGCCGGTGAAGTTCGGCGAACGCTTGGCCACGAAGGCGGCCTGGCCCTCGTGGCTGTCGTCTGAGGCGAGTGAATAGACGAAGTTGCGCTTTTCGTGCTCGAGCCCTGCGGCTATCGACCCGGTCTGCGCGGCCAGGGCGGCGTCTTTGGCCAGGGCCACGGCCAGCGGGGAATTAGCCGAGATCCGCTGCGCCAGGGCGATCGCCTGTTCGACGACCTCGTCGTCGTCGACCACCTTTCCCACCAGGCCGAGGGTGGCGGCCTCGGTCCCGGTGACCAGGTCGCCGCTGAGCAGCAGTGCCATGGCGCGAGGTTTGCCGAGCGCCCGGATGAGTCGTTGGGTGCCGCCGCCGCCGGGGATGACGCCGAGCTTGACCTCGGGTAATCCAAGGCGGGCACCCTGGCCGACGATGCTGGTGTCGCAGGCCAGGACGAGTTCGAGCCCGCCCCCCAGGGCCAGGCCCTCGACGGCTGCGATCACCGGTTTGGGGAAGTTCTCCAGGTCGGCCCATAGAGTCCCCCCGGAGGCCCGCCGCTGCCCGATCAACGGATCGGCCCGCAGGGCGTCGAACGCGGTGATGTCTGCTCCAGCGCAGAACACGCCGCTCGCGCCGGCCAAAACTATGGCGCGCACGGAGTCATCGGTCCGCAGCTCGGCTAGGTGCCCGTTCAAGGCTGCGAACACCGCGGCGTTCAGTGCATTCCGGGCCTCGGGTCGGTTGATGCGCAGGATCGCGACGGCTCCGCGTCGTTCGCTGCGCACCACATCATCGTGTCCGCTCCGGTTGTTCATTCCTCGGCTCCCCGGTAGAGATCGGCGTGGTCGGTGCGTAGCGTCTTTTTGTCCAACTTGCCGACGCTGGTGCGCGGCAGCGCGTCGGCGAAGATGACGATGTCGGGCAGTTGCCACTTGGCGAACTTGTCTTCCAACACGGCGTGGATGTCGTCGACGTCAAGATCGGCACCGTCTTCTTGGACGACGATCGCAACCGGGCGCTCTTGCCACTTGGGATGCTCGATCCCCACCACGGCGGCTTCGCGGACCTGTGGGTGGGCGACGATCGCGTTTTCCATGTCGATCGAGGAGATCCATTCGCCGCCGCTTTTGACCACGTCCTTGATGCGGTCGGTCAGCTTGAGGTAGCCGTCGGGGCGGATCGTGCCGGCATCGCCGCTGCGCCACCACCCATCGGCGAACGCGCCGCCTTTGTCTTCCATCTTGTGGTAGCGCTCGATGATCCACGGGCCGCGCATGAGCACCTCGCCCTGGGAGACACCGTCGTGGGGTAGTTCGGTTCCGTCCGGTCCGACGACCTTGATGTCGATCCCGTTGACCAGCAGACCCTGGGCCCGCTTGAGATCCCACTTCTCCTTCTCACTGAGCACGTCCCGCAGCGTGTGCTTCAGGCCTGCGTTGACGGTGACCAGCGGAGTGGTCTCCGTGGCGCCGTAGGCGTGGATGATGTCGGCGCCGGTGAGGTCATGGAAGCCGCGCATGAGCGTCAACGACGGTTCGGTCGCCCCGGACAGCAGACGGGCGCGGCTGAAGTCCGGGCGCGTCTTGAGTGTGCGGATGTAGTCGAGCATCGGCTCGAAGATCGCGGGGGCACCGTTGGCTACGGTGACGGACTCGGAGATCATCGCGTCAACCAGCACAGAGGTGTCCTCGGCCGTATACCGTCCGGGCAGCACGACCTTGGCGGCCGAGTAGATGGCCGACTGCGGCAGTCCCCAGCCCTGGCCGTGGAACATCGGGGTGATGACCATGACGGTGTCGTCGTCGCCCATCTTCAACTGCGCTGCCTCGGCAAGAGTGTGGAGGTAGATCCCGCGATGGGAGTAGTACACGCCCTTGGGGCGGCCGGTGGTGCCGGTGGTGTAGCACGCGCTGTACGCCGAGGTTTCGTCGATCATCGGCCAGTCGAAGGTCGATTCCGCGGCCGTCAGCGCGTCTTCCCAGTGGACGACCCCGGGCAGGGTGGTGGAGATCTCCGAGAGTGGCTTGTCCGTCATGACCACCCAGGTCTTCACCCCGACGCCCTGCTCGACCAGCGCCTCGGCCACGGGCAGCAGGGACTCGTCGACCAGCACGATCGAGGCTTCGGCGTGGTCGGTGACATAGGCCAGGTCCACCGGGGCGAGCCGCAGGTTCATCTGCAGCATCACCGATGCGATACCGGGAATCGCCCAGTACAGCTCCATATGGCGTTTGGAGTTCCAATCCAGGATTCCCACCACCGTTCCGGGGCCGGCCCCCAGCCCGGTGAGCGCGTGGGCTGACTTCCCGACCCGCTCGAACATGTCTGCGTAGGTGTAGCGGTCCCAGCCCCCGTCGATGGTGCGGAATACGATCTCCTGCTCGGGGTAGGTCCGGGCGGAGTGCCGCAGCAGGGTGGTGGTGTTGAGCTGGTAACTGTCACCGTGTGTCGACGGCAGACCGGTGACGATGGGGTGGGACGTCATGTTGGTGCTCCTGAAGTGGGGTTGGGACGGTGGCTGGGACGGAGGGGGCTCGTCAGAGGCGTTCGATGATGGTGGTGTTAGCGGTGCCGTGGGCTTCGCAGATGGTCTGTAGCCCGTATCGGCTGCCGGTGCGTTCGAGCTCGGTCAGCAGGTCCGTCATCATGCGGGCGCCGGTGGATCCGAGGGGATGGCCCACGGCCACCGAGCCGCCGTTGACGTTGAGTTTGTCGTCGGGGACGCCGAACTCTTTTTGGAACATCAGCGGTACTCCCGCGAACGCTTCGTTGACCTCGAACAGGTCGATATCGTCCACCGTGAGCCCCGACCGGACCAGGGCCTTGCGGGTGGACTCGAGGATCGCGGTGAACTGGATGATCGGATCGGCCGCGGCGACCGCGTGGACCACGAAGCGGGCGCGGGGGGTGAGCCCGTGGGCCTCGGCGAACTCACGGTCGGCGATGAGTAGTGCGGCGGCACCGTCGCTGAGCTGGGAGGAGTTGGCTGCGGTGGTCTTGCCGTCCTCGGCGAACACCGCCCGCAGGGACGCCATCTTCTCCGGGTCGAGCTCGGCCCGGATCCCCTCATCCGCGGTCACGGGCTCGCTGGAGTCATCGAGCGGGTCGCGGCGCAACGGAACCAGCTGGGTCTCGAAGCGGCCGTCGCGGGTGGCAGCCAGCGCCCGCTCATGGCTCCGGCGGCTGAACGCGTCGAGTTCCTCCCGGCTGAGGTCGAAGCGGGTGTTCATCAGCTCACTGGACGGGCCCTGCACCAGCAGTCCGCCGTCGTAGCGGGCCAGCTCCCGGGGGGAGTACTGCGGGCCGAGCGGGGCGCCGGGTTGTAGTGAGGATGGCAGCGCCACCTGTGACATCGACTCCACGCCGCATGCGATGGCGAGGTCGTAGGACCCCGCCTCCACACCGTGGGCGGCAAATGCGACAGCTTGCTGCCCCGAGCCGCACTGTCGGTCCACGGTCACGGCCGGCACCGAATCGGGCAGGCCGGAGGAGAGTACAGCATGGCGGGCGATGTTGGAGCTCTGCTGGTCGTGCGTCATCACACAGCCAGCGATCACGTCGTCGATTTTCTCCGGCGCCACATCACTGCGGCGAACCAGTTCACTGAGGGTGGCCCCCAGCAGATCGGCGGGATGCCAGGCGGCCAGCGCCCCGCCGCGCTTGCCGACCGGGGTCCGGACGGCATCGACGATCACCGCCTCGCGGGTGGCTCGGGAACTACGGGGCTGGGGGGAGTCGGTCATGACTGGGTCCTTCCTCAAGGTGGTCAGGCGGTAGTCGCCGTGAGCGCGTGAGTGGTCTGCGCTGTGGCCGGGTGGGCATCGCGAACGGCGCTGAGCGGGATGTCGTGGCGCGCGGCCAGATCCTCCCAGTGGGCCGTGGTGCGCGCGGCGAAGGCGCGGGTGTAGGCGGCGGATGTGCCGTCGCAATCGAGTACCTCTCTGGTGCGGGCCTCGAAGTGCGGCTCGAGTGCCCCCAGGGCGATATGGCCGTCGGCGGTGGCATAGATGTTGTAGGAGGGCAGAGCCCCGCCCAGTGGTGCTCCATTGCCAAACAGGCCGTGCCGGAGGGCAGCCGCGGAGTCGTACGCGGCCGCGTCGAGAGTGATGCGTTGATGTCCACCGGAGTCGTGCTGTCCCCGCGCCAGCAGCAGTGCCAGGGCGGCCGAGATGGCCCGCTCCCCACCGACGGTGTCGGCGACCGGGACCAGCGGCAGGTGCGGCGGCCGGATGGTGCCGTATCTCGCCTGATAGGTCAGGTCGTGGCCCGCGACCTCCTCGTCGGCGCCGTCGTAGCCCACGATCTCCACATGGCACAACCGCGGGTAGCGGTCGCTGAGATCGCCGAGGCCGAGTCGGCAGAACGCTGACGGGCGCATGGCGGTCACCAACACGTCCGCCGTATCGAGCAGCCTGGTCAGCTCCTCCAGGCCGCTACGACTCTTGAGGTCGGCCCGACGAACCTCCACCCCCTGTGTCAGTTCTGCGTACCAGGAGGGCGCGGCCACGGCCAAGGCGTCACCCACCGGCGGCTCCACTTTGATCACCGCTGCGCCGAGGTCACGAAGGCCTGCCACGGCCAGCGGACCGGGCAGGTTGGTAGCCAAAGAGACGACCTGTATGCCGGCCAGGGGTCGGAGCGATCGAAGACTCATTCCAGCGACTATACAAGTAGTCAGTAAACTTAGCCACTGTATAGCTTTAGCGATTGGCGCGTCCCCGTAGACTCGTTTGTCGACCGAAGGGAGACCGCGTGGACCGCCCCGCCCAGCACTCCGGCGACCAAGATCTCACCGCCAAAGCGCGAATCCGCAACGCCGCTCTCGAGCTTTACGCGGCCAACGGCGAGGACCGCACACCGATGCGGGCGGTCGCGGCCGCCGCCGGGGTGACTGTCGGGCTGGTGGTCCATCACTACGGGTCCAAAGACGGCCTCCGCGAGGCCGTGGAGCAGATCGTCGTGGAGCGTTTTGCGTCGGCCCTTGCTTCGGCGCCGACCGACGGGGCCGGCGAAGAAATCGCTCGCGTCCGGAATGAATCCGTCGCGGAAATGCTGTTCAGAAACCCGGAGGTGGTCAACTACCTCCGCCGGGCGCTACTCGAACCCGGCGGCCAGCGGGGGCAACTGCTGGAGCGGCTCACCGAACTCACCCACCGGGAGGTCGTTGCGATGCGCGAGACCGGCGCGGCCTCGCGAGGTCGCGCCGACTCCGTCCAGGTGGTCGACGTGATCATCAACCAGATGGGCCGACTGTTCCTGCAGCCGCTGGTGGATGCCGTCTGGACCCACCTCGGGACCTTCACCCACACCGAGGGGCACAGCAAGCCCGAACTCGGCGTGAGCGTGTCCGGGGGAGGAGCTGTCGATCGTTCCCACGGGTCAGCCACCTGACCCGAGTTTCACTTTCACTGAACATCTGTACAAGCATCACGCTGGCGGTTACTGTTCCTGCTGTGTCCGGGGTCACATATCCGATCCCGGAGTCATCGACACCTCAGGAGTCACCATGGCCACTCTCGGAGGCGCCCTCGCGCTCAATGCCCGCCGGCACCCGGACAAGACCGCACTGATCTTCGGCGAGAGCACCTACTCGTACGAGCAGCTCGCGGCCCGGATCAATCAGTATGCGCACGCGTTGGCGTCGCTCGGAGTCGGCAAGGGCGACAGGGTGGCACTGCTGAGCCCGAACTCCGACGCGTACATCCTGGGCCTGTACGGAGCGTTCCGACTGGGGGCCATTGCCGTGCCTCTCAACCCTCGCGTGCCGGCCCGCGAACTTCGCTACCTGCTCGAGGACTCCGGTGCGACGGTGCTGCTGTACTCCGAGGGGCTCGCGGTGGTGGTGGCCGGCCTCGACGAACTCGATCCGCTGCCGTCCGCGCCGCAAAGTCTGGTGCTGGACGAGCCCGCCGCGCAGGGCATCGCGCGGCTCGCAGACACCATGCCGACCACCGCGCCGGAAGTGGAGGTCATCGAGGACGACGACTGCATTATCCTCTACACCTCGGGCACGACCGGGCGTCCCAAGGGAGCGTTGTTCGACCATCACCGCATGCTGTGGGTGGGGAACTCGGTTTCCGCACTCGGTATGAATATCTTCGACCGGAATCTGCACGTCGCGCCGATGTACCACTGCGCGGAGCTGGTCCTGTTCGTTATGTCAGGGTTCAGCCTGGGCACCACTCACGTGGTGCTGCCAGCGTTCGAGCCCAAGGCGGTCCTGGATGCGCTGGAGAAGCACCGCATCACCGTGTTCCTGGGCGTGCCCACCATGTACCAGATGCTGCTGCAGCACCCCGAGCTCGGCACGCGCGATCTGTCCGCGTGGCGGCTGGGCTTCTTCGGCGCCGCACCAATGCCGCCGAGCGCGGCGACCAGCTTGCTCGCCACCCTGCCGCACGTGCAGTTCTTCCAGCTGTGCGGCCAAACCGAAGGCGGCCCGACCGGCATCTTCCTCACTCCGGACGAAGTACGCGCCCGCCCAGATGCCACCGGACGGGCGTCCATCACTAACGCCGAGACGCGGATCGTCGACGACGAGGGCAACGACACCGCGGTCGGCGAGCCCGGGGAGATCATTTACCGAGGCGAGACCATCATGAAGGGCTACTGGAACAAGCCCGAGGCCACCGCCGATGCGCTCCGCGACGGCTGGCTGCACAGCGGCGACGTGGCGGTCCGGGACGCCGACGGGTTTATCACGATCGTTGATCGGATGAAGGACATGATCATCACGGGCGGGCGCAACGTGTACTCGGTGGAGGTCGAACAGGCCCTCGCCGGCCACCCGGACGTGGCCGATGTGGCGGTCGTCGGGCGGCCGGACGAGATGTTCGGGGAGAGCCTCATCGCCGTCGTCACCCCGGTCGAGGGCCGCGAGGTCACCTTGGAGTCGCTCCGCGAGTACGGATCCCAGTTCATTGCGGGTTACAAGCTTCCGCGCGAGCTCATCACCCAGCCCATTCCCCGTAACCCCTCGGGGAAGATTCTCAAGCACGTGCTGCGTGATGCAATCACGGAAGGCACAGTCGCCACCAGCTAACAATCGGATAGCTCGTTAGGCTCCTCTACCAAGCCACCTGCCATTTGGCCCGCTCTGGGAGAGGTCGAGTTCGCGGGATACTCGGCATCGCCGACTTTAAATAACGACAATTATCGGCGCTAACATTGCGGGAGTGCCGGTAGTTGCGCTTACTGCCGTCTACCTGCGGTGATGGTGTCGTTATGAGGGTTTGGATGGTGGGGTTAGGCGACGGCTTCGAAGTGCAGTCGTAGGCCGAGGGCGCGGGAGACTTTGATGACGGTGGCCAGGGTGGGGTTGCCGTTGGGTGAGAGTGCTTTGTAGAGGCCTTCGCGGCTGATTCCGGCTTGGCGTGCGATTTCGCTGAAGTTGCGTGAGCGGGCGATGTCTCCGAGGGCGTGGGCGATGACGGTGGGGTCGTCGTCGCTTTCTTCGATGATGGCTTCCAGGTAGGCCGCGACGTCTTCGACGGTGTTGAGGTGCGTCGAGGGGTCAAAGTGGGTGAAGGTTTCGGTGTTCATTGGAATTCTCCTTGTGTCCGTCGCCAGTGTTCGGCGATCTCGTGCGCTTTTGTGATGTCTGCTTGTTGGCTGGATTTGTCCCCCCCGGCGAGGATGAGGATCAATTGGTCCTGGTGGCGGAGGTAGTAGATGCGGTAGCCGGGTCCGTAGTTCAGGCGCAGTTCCGAGACGCCGTGCCCGACGGATCTGACGTCTCCGGGGTTGCCCGAGGCCAGGCGTCTGATTCGGACGAGCACCCGCGCGGCGGCGTGTCTGTCTTTGAGCTTTGTCAGCCAGCGGTTGAAGGTGTCTGACCAGAGGATCTCGATCACGTGTGTCAACTGTAGTTCACACCAGGTGTGTGGATCAACCACTGCCACACGCTTCGGTCTTGGGCGGGGCGGGTGGCCCAGGGGTGCTGCCCGGGCGGTGATCAGGGCCGGGGTGGCAGTGGAAATGGTGTGGTGAACTCGGTGAACCACTGGCTGGGGGTGAGCTGTACCCCGCCGATGAGCCCGGTGACTGCGTCGACGGGCAGGTCATAGAGGGTCAGGACGTCGTTGTCCTAGAAGAGGTCTTCGGCCAGGTCTGACCACGACTGGCCGGTCGCGGTGGTGGTGCGGTGGAGGATGAGGTGCAGTGCCATTTCTTCGCCGGTGCAGCGGGGTACGGGTGCGCCCCACCGCTCGGTGTCCTCGGCCAGCCGGGAGGCGCAGTCGGCGAACTGGTAGCGCCAGAACCTGCTCTGGGCGTACGTGCACGCCGGCAGGGCGGCGAGGATGTGTCGCTGACCGGGGCCCACTGCCGCGGTACCGAGCGCATCAGCAGCGGTGCGGATTTCGGTCGCGATCTGGTGCGCCGTGGTGGCGAGGATGCCCGCACGCCTGTGGCCGACGGTGTCGATGAGTTCGGCGAACTCGGCATCGAGATTCGACACTGCCACGCTCCTGGTCCGGACGAAGAAGGTGGCACTGATTCTAGTGGCCCTCCCGCGTGCGAGGCGCTCGTGCGCCCCTGGGCTGTGCGCCGGCGCGGCCCTCGTCGCCCGGGTGGCGTTCTCCACTGGCGGGGCTCGCGCCCGGCCCGCGGTGCCAGCGTCGCGAAGGGGTGGTCGACGCCCGCCCGATCGGGTAACATGGGTAACGAATAACGGTACCGATTACCCGTTACCGGACCTGGAGAGGTTGTCATGTCGACGTCGGAGAAGATCGCTCGAGCCTATGGGGTGCTCGTTGCGCGAGGGGACAAGGTCACCGTGCGCAGCGTGCAGCGCGAAGCGGGGGTGCGCATCGGTGAGGTGGCGGCGTGGATGCGCGAGCATGCCGCTGGAGCGGCCGGGGATGTGCCGGAGGCCCCGGATTTGTCGGAGGCGATGTCGGCGATGGTGGCCTCGGTGTGGGCCGCGGCGTGGAAGCGGGCCGCCGAGCAGGCGGACGAGGCGACCGCTGTGGCGCTGGATGCAGCCCGCGGCGGCGAGGCCGACGCCCTGGAGGCGGCCGAGCACGCTGCCGGTGAACGCGACGATGCTGTCACGGTCCGCGACCGCGCCCTTGGCGAGCTCGAGGGAGTGCGCGGCGAGCTCGAGCAGCT
>JAUNRO010000084.1 GCA_030544185.1 Propionibacteriaceae bacterium
TGCCGACCCTGCGCGGGCTGCGCCGGCGCGGCTATCCGGCAACGGCGATCCGGGAGTTCTGCGACTACATCGGGGTGACCAAGACCAACTCGCGGCAGTCGATCGAGCTGCTGGAATCGTTCGTGCGCCGCGAGCACAACCGCACCGCCCAGCGGCGGATGGCGGTGACCCGGCCGCTGAAGCTGGTCCTCGACGACTGGCCCACCGGGATTGACGGCGAGCCGGTCGTGGAGTGGTTCGAGCTGATGAACAATCCGGAGAATCCTGACGACGGCGTCCGGCGCGTGCCGTTCACCGGCGAGCTGTGGATCGAGGCCGACGATTTCGCCGAGGTGCCCCCGCCCAAGTTCTTCCGGTTGTCACCCGGCCGCGAGGTACGCCTCAGGGGTGCGTTCCTGGTCACCGCGAGCGGCGTCGAGACCGACGCGGACGGCAACGTGGTGGTCGTGCACGCGACGCACGATCCGGCGTCCCGTGGCGGCAATGCGCCGGACGGCCGCAAGGTGAAGTCGACGATGCACTGGGTGTCGGCGGCCCACGCCGTCGATGCGCACGTTGCCCTTTATGACCGGCTGTTCACCGCCGAGATCCCCGGCGAGCGGACGGGCGAGCCGTTGGATGATGTGAACCCGGACTCGGTCGAGTTGTTGACCGGGGCCAAGGTGGAGCCGGCGCTGGCCGAGACCGCACCGGGTGAGGTCGTGCAGTTCGAGCGGTTGGGCTATTTCGCCTCAGACCCCGATGAGCCGATGCTGTTCCACCGCACCGTCGGGTTGCGCGACGAGTGGGCGAACATCAAAAAGCGCCAGAGCACCTAGAAAACACCACCGATTCCGCCCACATTCCAGGCGGCACAAGACATAAAAAACCCGGATTTCTCGATCGGAGAAATCCGGGATGAAATGAGTAGCCCCGACGGGATTCGAACCCGCGCTACCGCCTTGAGAGGGCGGCGTGCTAGGCCGCTACACAACGGGGCCATCTAGCTGAAGAAACCTAGCACGAAGATCCAGTCCGTGCGAAATCGCTTCTCCGCTGGGGTATAAGGACTCGAACCTCAACTAACTGAACCAGAATCAGTCGTGCTGCCAATTACACCATACCCCAATACCATCAGGGTCTGACGGCTTGGTGTTGCCCTCGCTCACGCTCCGGCAACGACGAGAAACATTACTGCACCGCGGCCCCAACACGCAAATCACATGGCTGTCACTGTGCCGCTCCGCGGTCCGTCCCGAGGGCCCGGGAGCGCACCTTCATCCGCACGGCCAGACCGGCCGCGATGAGGGTGATGATCGAATACACGACGACGTCGGAGAACGCCTGCACCCAGCCCACCGAGGTCAGCGTCCGCGACTCCGCGATCGTCGAGGTCAGGCCGGCCAGGGTGAAGGCGAACACGTTGTTGACCACGTGCGCGGCGATGGCGGCCTCGAGCCCGCCGGTGCGCAGCACGAGCCACCCCACGACCACCCCGAAGGCGAACCGGCTCCCGAACAACGGCAGGTTCTGGGTCCCGTGGAACAGGGCGAACACGAGCGCCGACGTCACGACCCCGAACCACGGGTTGGTCACCAGCGACCCGAGCCCCTGCAGCAGATAGCCCCGGAACAGGAATTCCTCGGCCGCCGCCTGCAACGGCGAGGTCAGCAGGATCACGATGAAGAACGCCCAGAAGCCCGGCTGCGGCTGCCACACGAGCTCGGCCTGGCCGCGCAGCGGCATCGTGGCGATATAGATCCCGAAGACCACGGCGGCCACCCCGACGCACGCCCACAGATAGCCCCACCGGGGCCGTCCCTCGACCGACCACAGATATCCGGGCCGCACCATGTGCCAGGACCGCACCATCAGGAAACAGATCGGGATCAGCAGCGCGATCTGCACGTGGGAGGCGAGCATTCCCTCCCAGAACTCGAACCGTTGCCCGGCGGCGAAATAGTCCGATTGCTCCAGCCCGCGGGGCGCCACGCGCCAGCCGAGGAGCAGCACGCCGGACCCGACGGCCCCGCCCAGCAGCAGCCAGATCATCGGCGCCAGGAACACCCCCAGCACCGAGCGCCACCACGCATACGAGTCTCCCCGCAGCACCGACGGATAGGCCGCCCCCGGCGGCGGCCCGGTCAGGCCCGGTGAGCCCCAGGCCTTGCCGGGCGGCACTCCCCCGCCGGCCACCTCAGCCCTCGGGGACGCTCGCCCGGGCCCGCGTCAGGCGGTCCAGGGTCGACTCCCGCCCCAGCAGTTCCATCGACTCGAACAGCGGCGGGGATACCTTGCTGCCGGTCAGCGCGACCCGCACCGGGCCGAACGCGAACTTCGGCTTGAGCCCCAGCCCCTCGACGAGCGACTCCCGCAAAGCGGCCTGAATCGACTCGGCGTCGAAGGCCTCCAGCCCACCGAGCGCCGCGACCGCGGCATCCAGCACGGGACCGTCCTCGGCCTTGAGCCGCGACTTCTCCTCGATCTCGATCCGCCGATCAGGGGTGAACAGGAACCGCAGCTTGTCCACGACCTCCGCACAGGCGTTGAGCCGCTCCTTGATGAGCGGCGTCGCCCCGGTCAGCCGCGCCAGCTCATCGGGCTGCGGTGGATCGGTCACCAGACCGGCGGCCACCATGAACGGCACCAGGTGCGCCACGAGTTCGGCATCGGACAGCAGCCTGATGTGCGCGGCGTTGATCGCCTCGCACTTCTTCGGGTCGAACCGCGCCGGATTGCCGCTCACCCGCCGGATGTCGAAGGCCGCGGTCATCTCTGCCATCGTGAACACATCGCGGTCCTCCGCGATCGCCCAGCCCAGCAGCGCGAGATAGTTCAGCAGGCCCTCGGGCAGGAACCCGCGCTGGCGATATTCGGCCAGCCCGGAGCCGGCATCGCGCTTCGACAGCCGCCGGTTGCCCTCGCCCATCACCATGGGCAGGTGGCCGAACAGCGGCGTCCGCCCGGAGCCGATGCCCAGGGCCGCCAGCGCCTCATAGAGCACGATCTGGCGCGGGGTCGAGGACAGCAGATCCTCCCCGCGCAGCACGTGCGTGATCCGCATCAACGAGTCATCGACAGGATTGACCAGGGTGTACAGCGGATCGCCGTTGCCCCGCACGATCACGTAGTCCGGGACATTCCCGACGGGGAACGTGATCTCCCCGCGGACGAGATCGGTGAACGTGATGTCACGATCGGGCATCCGCATGCGCACGACGAACGGCCGGTCCGCTGCGGCGTACTCCGCGATCTGATCCGCACTCAGATCGCGGCAGTGCCCGTCATAACCGGCCGCGAGATCACCGCCCATGGCCTCCGCGCGCGCCTCCTGCTCCTCGCGGGTGCAATAGCAGCGATATGCATGGCCGCCGCCGATCAATTGCTCGACGATCCCGGCATAGATGTCGCGGCGCTCGGACTGGATATAGGGACCGTACGCCCCACCCTGTTCCGGGCCCTCGTCGGGCTCCAGGCCCAGCCAGTGCAGCGCATCGAGCAGCCCCTGCACGCCCTCCTCGGTGTTGCGCGCGGTATCGGTGTCCTCGATGCGCAGGACGAACGTGCCGCCGTAGTGGCGGGCGAATGCCCAATTGAACAGGGCACTGCGGACGTTGCCGACATGGAGGTTTCCGGTCGGCGAGGGTGGGAAACGAACGCGGACTTCGCTGGGGTCGATCCCACCGAGCACGGCGGAATCGTCGAGGTTTGCGGGCACGGCGGAATCGCCGGGGGACGCCTGCGCGTCGGTCACTGCTGAGCTCCTGCGGGGTTGTCTCCGGACCCGATCCCCGTTTTGGTGTGGGTGCCTATGTGGTCTATGGTTTTGCTGACCCTCTGGCGGGGCACGAACAGGCCGACGCCGCCCGGGGTGCCCGTCAGCAGGACGTCACCGGGCAGCAGCGTCATATAGCTGGAGATGAACGACACGAGATCCTTGATCGAGTGCACCATGTCCGCGGTCGAGGCGCTCTGGAACACCTCGCCGTCGAGGGTCGTGGTGATGCGCAGGTTCTGCGCCTCCTCCACCGACAGGTGGCAGGTGATCCACGGCCCGAGCGGGCAGGAGGTGTCGAACCCCTTCGCCCGGCTCCACTGCGCCTCGTTGAACTGGATATCGCGCGCGGAGACATCGTTGCCGACCGTATAGCCGAAGATCACGTCCTGCACCCGCTCCGGTGGGACCTCCTTGCAGATCCGGCCGATGATGACCGCGAGCTCGCCCTCGAAGCCGACCTCGTGGGAGAAGTCCGGATAGATGATCGGCTCGTTCGGCCCGATCACCGCCGTATTCGGCTTGAAGAACGTCATCGGCGTATCCGTCAGCTCCTGACCCAGGTCCCGGGCGAGGTCCACATAGTTGGGCCCGACCGCGATCACCTTGCTCCGCGGAATCACCGGGGACAGCAGCCGGACGTCGGCCAGGGCGTGGCGTTCGCCGGTGAACTGCACGGCGGTGGCCAAGGGGTCCCCGCTGATCACGGCCACGGTGTCGGGGTGCTGTCCCCCGTCCTCGGCAAGCTCGACAAGGCCATAGACCGGGTCGCCCCCGGTGGAAAAGCGTGCGACGCGCATTGGCCCACCTTATCTCTCGGATTGGTACGCCCCGGCATACTGCCACTCATGAACACTGCCGGAGCGCCACGTTTCGACACGGTCGACCTGATTCGTGCCAAGAGGGACGGTGAGCTGCTGTCCGAGGCCCAGATCGACTGGCTGATCCAGGCCTACACGGCGGGTGAGATCCCCGACGAGCAGATGGCGGCGCTGGCCATGGCGATCTTCTTCCGTGGCCTCGCGCCGCGGGAGCTGCGCCGCTGGACCGCCGCGATGATCGCGACCGGCGACCGGCTGGACTTCTCCGGCCTCGACCGCCCGACCGCGGACAAGCACTCCACCGGCGGCGTGGGCGACAAGATCACCCTTCCCCTCGCCCCGTTGGTCGCAGCGTGCGGGGTCGCGGTCCCCCAGCTGTCGGGCCGCGGTCTCGGTCACACCGGCGGGACGCTGGACAAGCTGGAGTCCATCCCCGGCTGGGAGGCTTCGATCACGAATGAGCGGATGCTGGAGATCCTCGGCGAGGTGGGCGCGGTCGTCTGTGCCGCCGGCGCCGGGCTGGCGCCGGCGGACAAGAAGCTGTACGCCTTGCGCGACGTCACCGGCACCGTCGAGTCGATCCCCCTGATCGCCAGCTCGATCATGAGCAAGAAGATCGCCGAGGGCACCGGGATGCTGGTGCTCGACGTGAAGGTGGGCTCCGGGGCCTTCATGAAGACGGCCGGCCAGGCGGGCGAGCTGGCCCGCACGATGGTGGGACTGGGCACCGACGCGGGCGTCCGCACGGTCGCCCTGCTCACCGACATGAGCACCCCGCTCGGGTTGACCGCGGGGAATGCGCTGGAGGTCCGGGAGTCGGTGGAGGTGCTGGCCGGCGGCGGCCCGGCCGATGTGGTCGAGCTGACCCTGGCCCTGGCGCGGGAGATGCTGGCCGGGACGAACCGGGGCGATATCGACCCCGCGGACGTCCTCGCCTCCGGCAAGGCGATGGACGTGTGGCGAGCGATGGTCGCCGCCCAGGGCGGGGATCTTGATGCGCCGCTGCCGGTGGCACGGAACACCGAGCAGGTGTGCGCCGATGCCGACGGCTATGTCCAGTCGTTGGATGCCCTGGCCGTCGGGCTCGCGGCCTGGCGCCTGGGCGCCGGCCGGGCCCGCAAGGAGGACCCGGTCCAGGCCGGGGCCGGCGTCGAGTGGCACGTCCGGCCCGGTGATCCCGTGGCGGCCGGCGATCCGGTGTTCACCCTGCACACCGACACCCCGGACCGGTTCGAGGCCGCGCTGGCGGACCTGGCTGATGCGCTCACGATCGGGGCAGAGCCCCCGAGCGTACGCCCCGTCGTCCTCGACCGGATCGGCTGAACCGACAACCGGACGGCACCGACACCGGCCATTCATCAAAAAGACACGTTGCACAAATGGTCCCGTCATCATCTTCGGCTCATCTAGTCCGTTTAACCTCCTCCCATGCTGCGACCCGACCACCGCCAACTGCCCGGTCTGCTCATGCTCGGCATGCTGTTCGTGCTGGACGCGATCATGATCGCCATCCACGGCCTCCTGCACGTCGAGCTCAAAGTGGCCGGGGACATGTGGGATGTCGGCACCGACGGCGGCTATCCGGAATTCCTGCAGTACGCCAAGTTCGCCTGGATCGCGGTCCTGCTGTTCGCTGCGGCCGTGACGCTGCGCGCTCCGGCGATGCTGCTCTGGTTGCCGCTGTTCACCTATCTGGCGATCGACGATGCGCTGGAGATCCACGAGAACGCCGGCGGTCAGCTGGCCACCGCCCTCGATCTGCCCGCGATCGGTGTGCGCCAGCAGGACATGGGCGAACTCTCGATCGGCGGCATCGTGATCACCGCCGGGCTCATCCTGTTCGCCATCGGAGTCTGGATGAGCCGTCCAGCCGTGCGCCGGATCTTCGTGGATGTCCTGCTGCTTGTCGGCGTGCTCGCGTTCTTCGCGATCGTCATCGACATGGTGCACGTGCTCGTGCCCGGCCGGACCTTCATCGATGCCGTGGTGGCTTTGGTCGAGGACGGCGGCGAGATGGTCGCGATCAGCTCGATCCTGGCCTATCTGTTCCACGTCACTCTGGGCAACGAGGCACCCCGGATTCTGCAGCGCGTGCGCAACGCGATCCCCGGGGTGCGCCGAATCGGCCGCGAGACGCCGGCCATCGCCGAACGGCCGCGCGCGGGCGTTCCCGCGGGAACGCCTTCGCCCTAGAGCGAGCTATTCGGTGACCAGCCCATAGAGATAGGCATCGCTGAGCGCCTCCCAGGAAGCCTCGATCACGTTCTCCCCGACCCCGACGGTCGTCCACGAGCGCTCGCCACCATCGGTGGTGTCGATCAGCACGCGCACCGTGGCATCAGTGCCGTGACCCTGGTCGAGGATGCGGACACGATAGTCGGTGAGGTCATAGGCGAGGACCTGCGGATAGGCCTCGGCGAGCGCCTGGCGCAGCGCATGGTCGAGTGCGTTGACCGGGCCGTTGCCCTCACCGACAGAGAGCCGGCTGACGTTCTTGGCAGTGAGCTTCACGGTCGCCTCGGTGTCGGGGTTGCCGTTGCTCGACAGGGAGTGGGTATAGACCCGCCAGTGGTGCACCTCGAACGGCAGCGTGAGCTGACCGGTCTGCTCCCGCAGCAACAACTCGAAGCTGGCATCGGCAGCCTCATAGGAATAGCCCCGCGCCTCGCGCTCCTTGACGGCGTCGGTGAGCGTGGACGCGATATCCCGGTCGGACAGGTCGAAGCCGAGCTCCTCCCCCTTGAGCTGGATGTTGGCGCGCCCGGCCATGTCGGAGACCAGGGTGCGCATATCGTTGCCGACCACCGCGGGGTCGATGTGCTGATAGAGCATCGGATCGACCCGGATCGCCGAGGCGTGCAGGCCGGCCTTGTGGGCGAACGCGGAGGAGCCCACATAGGGCTGGCGCGGGGTGCCCGGGGTGTTCGTGACGGCCGCGATCGCGTGGGAGATCCGGGTGGCCTCCGTGAGCGCGCCGGGCGGGAGGACGTCCCAGCCGTATTTCAGCTCGAGGTTGGCGACGACCTGGATGAGATCGGCATTGCCGGTGCGCTCGCCATAACCGTTGATCGTGCCCTGCACGTGGATGGCCCCGGCCTCGACGGCCGCGAGGGTGTTCGCGACGGCGCAGCCGGAATCGTTGTGGCAGTGGATGCCGAGGTCGACACCGACCTCGGCGGTGGCGCCGACGATGTCGGGCATCCAGGTGGGCAGCATGCCGCCGTTGGTGTCACACAGGACGACGACCTCCGCACCGGCCTCGGCTGCGGTGCGCACCACCTCGAGCGCATAGTCCCGGTCGGTGCGATAGCCGTCGAAGAAGTGCTCACAATCGAGGAAGACCCGCTGCCCCTCCGCGACGAGGTGACCGACCGTGTCGGCGATCATCGCGAGGTTCTCCGCCAGGGTCGTGCGCAGCGCCTGCTCGACGTGGCGGACGTGGCTCTTGGCGACCAGGCAGGCCACCGGCGCACCAGAATCGCGCACGGCGGCGATCATCGGATCGTCCGCGGCCTTGCGGCCCACTCGGCGGGTGAAGCCGAACGCGGAGAGCAGCGCATGCTTGAGCGTGATCTCACCGGCCTGCATGGCCTGGAAGAACGCGGTGTCACCGGGGTTGGCGCCGGGCCACCCGCCCTCGATGAAGCCGACCCCGAAATCATCGAGGTGGCTGGCGATCTTCAGCTTGTCCGCGACCGACAGCCGCAGCCCTTCCTGCTGGGCGCCGTCACGCAGCGTCGTGTCATAGACGTGGAAGGTTTCCGGCGCCGCGAGCGTCGGCAGGGCGTACTGATCAGGGAGCGTCACCGCACCAGTGTCCGCAGTCGCCCACATCCTGACCAGCCCCTCTCGCGGGCTGAGACCGCTCACACGATCCGGGTCAGCCACCCGCGGGTGTCCTCGGCGCGGCCGAACTGGAGATCGAGCAGGTTCTGCCGGAGCGCGGCGGTGTGCTCGCCGACCTGGCCGTCGGCCACGGCCACGGTGCGCCCGGAATCCAGCATGAAGTTGCTGACGGGGGTGATCACCGCCGCCGTGCCGCAGGCGAACACCTCCGACACCGCACCGGCCTCGATGCTGTCCAGCAACTCGTCGAGCCCGACCGTGCGCTCGACGGCCTGCAGCCCGCGGTCGGCGGCCAGGGTGAGGATCGAGGACCGGGTGACCCCTTCGAGGATCGAGCCCGTGAGCTCCGGGGTGACGAGCTGGTCGCCGGTGACGAAGCAGATGTTCATCCCGCCGAGCTCCTCCACGAACTCGTGGGAGCCCGCGTCGGCGAACATCACCTGGGCGCAGCCGTTGGCCGCCGCCTCCTCCTGGGCGATCAGCGAGGACGCATAGTTGCCGCCACACTTCGCGGCGCCGGTGCCGCCGGCGCCCGCCCGCGAATACTTGGTCGAGATCCAGATCGAGACCGGCTTCACCCCCGAGGCGAAATAGGCACCGGCCGGGCTGGCGATGAGCGAATAGGTCACGTGGTGCGCCGCGCGTACGCCCAGGAACGCCTCCGAGGCGAACAGGAACGGGCGCAGATAGAGGCTGGCCTCACCGCCGGCCGGGTCGGGCACCCAGTCGCGGTCGGCCCGCACCAGAGCGTCGATGCTGCCGAGGAAATCCTGCACTGGGAGCTCCGGCAGGCCGAGGCGACGGGCGGAGCTCTGGAAGCGCGCGGCGTTGGCTTCGGGGCGGAACAGCCAGACCGACCCGTCCGCATGCCGATAGGCCTTCAGGCCCTCGAACACCCCTTGCGCATAGTGCAGGATCGCCGCGGCCGGATCCATCTGGAACGGGCCATAGGGCAGGACCGCGGAGTCGTGCCAGCCATCGGCGAGCGTCCACGTGGCGACGGCCATGTGATCGGTGAACCTCGTGCCGAACCCCGGGTTGGCCAAAATGGCGTCCCGCTCCTCCGCCGACCGCGGCCGGGGATTGCGATGAATATCGAAGTTCAGCGTCATGCGGGGCAACTTATCGCACGCCGCCGGCTTTCTGGCCAGCACGACCGGGACCCGCGTGACGCAGGCGTGACGCGCATTCGATGAGACCCTCGGCCGGGCCGTCGGGCGGTCACTAGATTTCGTCGGGTGTCGACGAACGTGAACAAGAGCAAGCCCACCCTGGCTGTGATCGGTGGGGACGGAATCGGACCGGAGGTCGTGACCGAGGGACTCAAGGCCCTCGACGCGGTGGCCGGTGCAGACGCCTTCGAGAAGGTGGACTATGACCTCGGCGCCGAGCGCTGGTTGCGCACCGGCGAGGTCCTGCCGGACTCGGTGATCGAGGAGCTGAAGCAGGCCGATGTGATCATGCTGGGCGCCGTTGGCGCGGCACCGGGTGACACCCGCATCCCGTCCGGCATCCTCGAGCGCGGCCTGCTGTTGCGCCTGCGCTTCCTGTTCGACCACTACGTGAACCTGCGCCCGTCGAAGATCTATCCGGGCATGCCGGTGCCGCTCGCCGACCATGTGATCGACGGCCGGAGCGTGGACTTCCTGATCGTGCGCGAGGGCACCGAGGGCCTCTATTGCGGCAACGGTGGCGTGGTGCGCCAGGGGACGCCGAACGAGATCGCGACCGAGGTCAGCGTGAACACCGCGCTCGGTGTCGAGCGGATCGTCCGTGATGCGTTCGTGCGAGCGACCAAGCGACGCAACCACATCACGCTGGTGCACAAGCACAACGTGCTGGTCAACGCCGGTGGTCTCTGGCGGCGCTATTTCGAACAGATCGCAGCCGAATATCCGCAGGTGGAGACCGACTATCTCCACATCGACGCGGCCACCATCTTCCTGGCCACCGACCCGGCGCGCTTCGACGTCATCGTCACCGACAACCTGTTCGGCGACATCCTCACCGACCTGGCCGGTGCGGTCACTGGCGGCATCGGCCTGGCCGCCAGCGGCAACATCAATCCAGAGGGCCGGTTCCCGTCGATGTTCGAGCCCGTCCACGGCTCCGCCCCGGATATCGCCGGCCAGCAGCTGGCCGATCCGACGGCGGCGATCCTCTCCACCGCGATGATGCTCGACCACCTGGGTCGCGATGCCGAGGCCCGACGGATCGAGGAGGCGGTCAACGCCGATATCACCGAGCGCAAGGGTGAGCGCCGCAGCACCGCCGCCATCGGCGATGCCATCGCCGCCCGGATATGAGCCGGCTCTCCCCCAATCTCTGGGCACAACGCAAATCCCATCGAGCGCTGCCATTCCGGGCAGCGCTCGCTGGTTCGTTCGTGGCTCTTGGCCGTTCAGGCCTCGGCGCGCACCGGGACCTCAGGCTGGGGCACCTGGATGCGGCGCCGACGGCGCACCGGGGTCTTGGCCGGCTGCTCGGCTACGGACTGATCGGACCAATTCGGGGGATACAGGTCATACATGCGCGCCTCCTGAG
>JAUNRO010000085.1 GCA_030544185.1 Propionibacteriaceae bacterium
CCGACGTCGCTGTCGTGGCGTCGGCGAACCAGGCGGTCCGAGATCCGGGCTGCCGTGGCAGTGCCACCGGCGACCGCGAGTGAGCCGCCCTCGCAGAAGTCGTTCTGCACGTCCACGACGATCAGGGCGTGGCGATCGGTCATCGGTCGTCCTCATCGAGATAACTGGTCCGAATCAACGGCTCGCCCCGCGACATCTTGCGCGCCGCCAGGGGCAGCTCCGCAAACGAACGCTCGTGGCGCTCCCGCGCCTCGGCCAGGCTCGCGCGCCCGACGATCTCACCCTGGGTGACCAGTGGGACCAGCAGCGGCCGGTCATTGTGGTCGCCCTCGGGCGGAGTCCCGACCCCGATGACCTCCGCCTCGGCGATCCCCCGGTCATCCAGGCGGCGCAGCGCAAACTTGCGGCCGCCGACGGTGGCCTTGTTCTTGGACTTCTTGGCAACGGGCACCATCGCCGCATCCGGCTGGTCGGAGTCGGCGCGGGAGACGAGCTTGTAGACGAAGCCACAGGTCGGATGTCCGGAACCGGTGACCAGGGAGGTGCCGACGCCGTAGCCGTCGACGGGGGCACCGGCGAGGGCCGCGAGCTGCCACTCATCCAGGTCGGAGGTCACGATGATGCGCGTCTCGGTTGCTCCCAGGGAGTCGAGCAACTGCCGGACCCAGCGCGACATCTCCGGCAGGTCCCCAGAGTCGAGGCGGACCGCGCCGAGCCGGCCTTCGGTGAGGCGGACGCCCGTGCGGACAGCTTCCTCGACGTCATAGGTGTCGACGAGCAGAGTGGTGTCCTCACCCAGGGTGTCGATCTGGGCGCGGAACGCGTGTTCCTCGGAGTCATGCAGCAGCGTGAACGAGTGCGCCGCGGTGCCCGCAGTCGGCACGCCATAGCGGCGTCCCGCCTCGAGGTTGGAGGTGGAGCCGAAGCCGGCGACATAGGCGGCGCGCGCCGCGGCGACAGCCGCTTCCTCGTTGGTGCGGCGCGAGCCCATCTCGATGCACGGCCGACCCTGGGCCATCGCGACCATACGGGAGGCGGCTGAGGCCACGGCGGAGTCGTAGTTGTAGATCGACAACAGGACCGTCTCCAGCACGACGCATTCCGCGAACGAGCCCTCGACGATCATCAACGGCGAGCCGGGGAAATAGATCTCACCCTCTGGATAGCCCCAGATATCGCCGGTGAACCGATAGCCGGCCAGCCAGGTGGCGACGGACTCGTCGATGATGTGGTGCTCGTGGAGGAAGTCCAACTCGGCGGGGTCGAAACGGAACGCCTCGATCGCATCCAGGGCCCGGCCGACCCCGGCGACCACGCCATAGCGCCGACCCTCCGGCAGCCGTCGCGGGAACAGGTCGAACACGGAGCGGCGGAAGGCCGTCCCGGCACCCAGGGCGGCCCGGACCATCGTCAGCTCGTAGTGATCGGTCAGCAGCGCGGTGCTGGGCTTCGATGTGGTATTGCTGGGCGTCGTCGCGGTCACCGGGCCAGACTAGGCCAGTCGCCGGCTCGCAGGGCACCCCGGGCGGTCGTCGACCGAATGGTCCCCTGGACCGGCCCCGCGCACCTGCTGGACGAGGCGGCCACATTTGCCAGAATGGAGATTATGTCCGAGACACCTGGAGGGCTCACCCCCAGCGGCAGCACCGCAACGGCAGAACGTCCGGCCGATGAGTTGCTCGCCCAGAACCCGTGGGTGACGATCGTGTGGGACGACCCCATCAACACGCAGATCTATGTGACGCACGTCTTCGTCACCTACTTCCGGTATCCCAAGGCAAAGGCGCGCCGGTTGATGCTGCAGGTGCACAACGAAGGCAAGGCCGTGGTCGCCTCCGGCAGCCGCGAGGAGATGGAGCGAGACTGCAACGCCATGCACCAGTTCGGCCTCTGGGCGACCCTGGATCGAGCGGAATAGGCGGCACCGATGGCCCGCTATGCCTATGACGGCGAGACCGTCACGCTCTATCTCACCAACAACGACGTTGACCTGTTGGGCTCCCTCACCGAGCAGCTCATCGAGATGCTCGGCGACGGCCTGCCCGAGCCCGTGGAGGACGCCGATCCGTTCGTGCGCTGGGCGGCCGAGTTGAGCGAACCCGCCGCCGCGGACCTCGACGCCGAAGCCGACGCGCTGACCGACCCGGCGATGCAGCGGCTGTTCCCCAACCCCTATCCGCACGACCCGCGCGCGGCGGCCGACTACCGGCGCTATGCCGAGGTGGACCATCGGCGGCACAAACTCGACGACGCCTATACGGTGCGCGCGACGCTGACCGGGGGGCTCCCCGTGCGCATCACCGAACTCCAGGTCGCCGCGTGGCTGAAGACGCTCAACGCCCTCCGGCTCGTGCTCGCCACCCGGTTGGGTCTCGACGATGAGGACGCCATCGACGAGTTCCACGAGCTTCCCGAGGACGACCCCCGCATCCTGATGGGTGCGGTGATGGACTGGCTCGCCTATCTCCAGGGCGTGATCATCGAACTCACCGAACCGGGGCTCGAGGACTGACTAGCGCACCCCGTCGGCGCGGAACTGCACGCTGATGCGCGGGCCCACGACCCGGGCCGTCTTGGGGACGGCATGCTCCCAGGTGCGCTGGCACGATCCACCCATCACCACGAGGTCACCATGCCCGAGGGCGAAGCGGTGCCGGGTGGGACCGCCACCGCGGGAACGGAAGGCCAGGGTGCGCGACCAGCCGAGCGACAGGATCGCCACGACCGTGTCCTGCGTGCGGCCGCGGCCGAGGGTGTCGCCGTGCCAGGCGACCGAGTCGGCGCCGCTGCGATAGAGGCACAGCCCCGTGCTCGTGAGGGGCTCGCCGAGCACCATCTCGTAGTGCTGGGAAAGCAGGTCGCGCGCCCGCACCAGCATCGGGTCGGGCAGGGTCTCGCCCGTGTCGTAGTGGCAGGTCAGGCGCGGCACATCGACATCACGGGAATACATCCACCGCCGCTCGGCGGTCCACGGCACGTGTTCGAGCAAGCGCTCGAACAGCGGGTCCGACCCGCTCAACCAGCCGGGCAGGTGGTCGACCCAGGCAGAAGCGGAGAGCCGGGTCCTGGTCAAACGGGTCAGTGGCGCGAACCCGTCCGTCGGCCGGGGCAGGTCGGCGTCCAACAACGAGGCCTGATATTCGATCACACGTTCACTATAGCCCCTCGCCGCGACCTCCTGCCCACAGGGCTCGCCTCAGGTGTGCGGGTTCATCTCCTCGCACAGCGCGGCGGCATGCTCGGAGGTGAAGACATCCTCCAGCAGCATTGCCGCCCCGTCGGGACCGGTGAGGGGGACGCGCCAGTTCGGATACTCGTCGACGGTGCCGGGCTGGTTCTGCGTACGCCGATCGCCGACTGCATCCACGAGCGCGAGGTTGAGCATGCGCGACGGTGTGCGCACCAGATAACGGTGCAGCGCCAGCAGCACTTCCTCGGGGTCGGACTCGCCGGGCCCGAGCAGACCCAGCTCGCGGAGCGTGACGAGCCACTGCTCCCGCTCGCCGTTGTCGTGGGCGAGCTCGTCCGCCAGCGACTCGGTGAGCAGCCCGAGCCGGTGCCGCAGCCGGACGTGATCGCCGGCCAGATAGCCGCGGGTCGGGGGCAGGTCGTGGGTGGTCACCGAGGCCAGGCAATATTCCCGCCAGGCTCCGGGATGCAGCGGCCTGCCACCGGGCACGTTCCAGTCCTGCTCGAACCACAGCACCGAGGTGCCGAGGATCCCGCGCTCGGTCAGATGGCGGCGGACCCACGGCTCGACCGTGCCCAGGTCCTCACCGACGACGAGCGCACCGGCCCGGCTGGCCTCCAGCGCAAGGATGCCGATGGTGGCCTCGTGGTCATAGCGGACATAGGTGCCCTCGGTCGCGGGCCGCCCGGCCGGCACCCACCACAGGCGGAACAGGCCGATGATGTGGTCCACCCGGATCCCACCGGCGTGCCGCAGGATGCCGCGGAGCATGCTCCGCAGCGGGAGGTAGGCGGTCTCGGCCAGCCGGTCCGGGCGCAGCGGCGGCTGACCCCAGTCCTGGCCCAGCTGGGTGAACTGATCCGGCGGCGCGCCGACGTGGACGTCGCGGGCGAACGCCGAGCCGAGGGACCAGGCATCCGAGCCGGCCGGGTTCACCCCGACCGCGAGATCGTGCACGATCCCGAGCACCATGCCCGCCTCGGTCGCCGCAGCCTGCGTCGTGCGGAACTGCTCGTCCAGGCACCACTGCAACCACCGGTGATAGTCGACCTCGGCACTGTTCTCGGCGCGGAACCGGGCGACCTCCAGGCTCGAGGGATCCTGATAGGCCTCGGGCCATTCCCGCCAGTCCCTGCCGAGCGCGATGCTCAGCACGCACCAGGTCGCATAACGGGTGAGGCCCTCGCCCTCGCTCTCGCAGTACGCCCGGAAGGCGATCTCGCGGCCCGCGCTGCGGCCGGCGGCATAGATGGCCCGCAAGGCCGACTCTTTCGCACTCCAGCTGCGGTTGCGATCGATGGTGTCCAGTGCGGCAACCTCGTTCAGCAACTCCCCGCGGAGCAGGCGGATGCGCGCAAGCTCGGAGGCGGACAACTCCGCGTACTCCGGAATCCGCTCGAGGCGCAGATAGAGCGGGTTGAAGAACCGCCGGCTGGTCGGCAGATAGGGCGACGGCTCCAGCGGGACCGCGGCCTCGGCAGCATGCATGGGGTTGACCAGCACATAGCCGGCACCGTGTTCGGCGGCCGACCAGACGGCGAGGTCGGCCAGGTCGGCAAGATCGCCGACGCCCCAGGAGTGGCGGGACCGCACGCTGTAGAGCTGAGTGGCCAGGCCCCAGGTCGTGCGCTCCCCCAGCGCTTTGGGGAACCCGAGGAAAGCGGGGGTCACGATCACCGTGGTCTCGGCGAGCTCACCGCCGGACTCGGCCTTGAGCACGTGATAACCCAGCGGCAGATCGGCCGGCAGGGCGAAACTCGCCTCACCGATCAGGCGTCCGTCGATCTCACGGTCGGGCTCCCAGTTGTCGACCTGCGTGGGTTCGGCGCGGGCGCCGGTCTCGAGTTCGATCCAGACCGAGACGGACGCACCAGCGCGCACATGGACGACGAATTCGCCGGCGATGCCCTCGCGCACGACCACGCACGGCGGCAGCATGCGCCGCCACGGCGCGAGGCGTCGCTCGGCGAGGGCGGCAGCGATGTCCTCGGGCGTCTCGGCGGCCACATCCATGGCGGTGAGCACCGCTTTGAGGGTCTCCGCGGACACCGTGGTGTTGCGCCCTTTCCAGTCGGTGAACCGGGCGGCGACTCCATAGGCGGCGGCCAGTTCGATCAGGTCGGCATCAGGCGGTGTTTGGCTCACGGATCACAGTCTTCTCATCGGGAGGCGGCTGTTGCAGCGTACCCGGAGCGCGCCGCCGGGGCGGCGCTTCCAGCCCGATTGTGGACACGAGTCCGAGCAGGATCGACCCCAGCACCAGGGGCGCACCCACCGCGTTGACGCCGAGGGCGGCGTGGGCCTCCAGATCTATCACGGGGTCCTCCTGCCGGATGAGCGCCAGGAAGGCCAGGATCAGCGCGGCGAGGACGGCGTTGGCCGCATAGAGGAGCACGCGGGTGGACACCGGGAACCACCGGGAGCCGCGCCGGGTGATCCCGGCATCGGTGAGTACGCGCCAGACCAGGCCGACGAGCAGGACGACGAGACCGGAGACTCCGGCGGCCAGCGATCCCGGCTCCGCGATCAGTTCCCGCCGCCCGACCAGCACCGCCAGCAGCAGGGCCAGCAGCATGATCCACAACTGCCGCTCCACGGCCCGCCTGCGCCCGATCGCGATCAGCACCGAGGCCAGGCACACCGCGACGGCGACCGCGACCAGCGTCGGCAGGCTCCAGCTGACCGCGAACCGGCCGTCGCTGAAGCGCCGGATCAGCCCGAGCCCGGTGAGGGTCACGAAACAGACCAGCACCACCGGTGCCGCCCGTTCCCCACGGCGCCGGGCGCGGATCAGCCACCACACCGCCACCGCACAGGCCAGCAGCGTCCAGGCACCGAAGAACCGGTCGCTGTTCGCCAGCGATTGCGTCAGGCGAGTGACCTCGACGCCGCCGCCGAGCACGGCGATGATCGCGCCGAGGAAGGCGAACAGCCCGATCGGGATCACCGCGGTGACGACCACGATGGCCAGCGGCCAGGCATACGCCTCCCAGACCTCCGCCGTCGGGCCACTCGGGGGCAGGCCCGGGCGGCGGCGCAGCATCAGCGCGCTAGCGGCCAGTGCGACGCCGACCGCGATGACAGCGGCCCCCCAGGCCTCGGGGCGATAGTCCCAGTCGGCGCGCAGGAGTCCGGTCGCCACATCGCGCGCCGCCACCGCCAGACCCGCGGTGACCGCCAGTCCGAGCACCACCGGCCGCCACCGGCTGTCGGCGCTCTCCACCGTGAGCCGGTTGAGCAGCCATTCGCTGAGGGTGACCGAGACCTCGACCGGGGCGTACCCCGCCATCACCATCGCGGGCACCGACAGCAGCGCGATCACGCTGAGCATCATCAGCAGGTAGACCGGTCGCAGGTCCGTCCCGGCGCCGAACGGCGAGGCAGCGATCGGGGCGTACACACTGACGGCGAGCAGCACCAGCACCACCGGGAATTCGAACCAGGCGAACCGGCGCCGGGCGCGGGCGATGGTGAATCCCACTATCCCGAGCAGGCACGCGAGCGGTGAGAGCACCACAAGGCCACCACCATCCAATTGCGCGCCGCCGACCGCGGGGAACAGCACGGCCGCACCCACCAGAAGCAGCGACAGCACCGTCAGCACGGGGTGGGTGTGCAGCGCCGCCGTCAGCCCGAGGGCGAGCACCAGGACGGTGAGCCAGAGCAGGACACCGGTGCCCCACGCCGGATAGGTCTCACCCTCCAGGTGCAACAGCGGGTCGTGGGCGCGGATCCACGTGGAGCCGAGCACCAGCCCGGCGGCCACCAGATAGCCGATCCCGGCCAGCGCCACGATCGTCGTCAGGCCCTTGGGCCATTCGCGCCAGCGCGGGCTGCCGTCGCGGATCGGCTCCCAGAAGACCTTCGAGGCGGTGGCCCGCGAGACACCGAGGGGCGCCTGCACCCAGGGCCGGCTCATGCCGCCCGCCAGTGCACGAGGGTCCCGAACCCGTCGGTCTCCAACAGCCCGTCCGGCGTCCGGCTGAGGAAGATCCGCGCGCTCGCGGGATGCAGCGTGCGGGGGGTGCGCTGGACGATCGCGCCCGCTGCGTCGACGACGAGGAGTTCGTCCAGCGACGCCGCCACCAGGTGGTCACCGTCGGTCACGGTGGCGAGCGCGGCGGCGGGCTGGCTCCACCGCTGGCGCAGGTCCTGGTCGAGCCCGATGAGCCGGCCCGGCACGCGGGCCACGATGCCGTCCCCGACGGCGCGGAGTTCCGCGGCGTTCTCGAGGAGCCGGCTCTGCGCGCGCAGCTGTCCGGAGGCGGGGTCGAGCGCGAAGAGGTATCCATCGCCATTGCCCACCACCACCCGCTCCCCGGCTGTGTCCAGGGCCGTGACCGGGCCCGGCAGGTCGCGCTCCCAGCGGGTCTGCCCGGTGACCGGGTCGAGCAGGCGTACGCCCCGCTCGCCGCCGACCAGGATCCCCGCCGCGCCGACCTCGGGCGCCGGGGTGCTGGGCACCTCGGCTGTCTGCCAGCGGACCACCCCGTCCCGGCAGCCCACGGCACTGAGGATGCTGTCCTTGGTCACCACGAGCAGGTCCTCGCCGGAGCGGACGGGGCGGGCACCCGCGACATCGGCCAGCTCCGTGCTCCACAGCCAGCGCCCGGCACCGTCGTGGGCGAGGAGGCGACGATGGGTGGTCGTGACCACCGTGACCTCACCGCAGCGGGCCGAGCCGATGATGTCGCCCCCTGCACCGACCCAGGGGCCCGGACGGTAGGTCGTCTCGTTGCCGTCGGCGCGTTCGATCCAGAGCAGGTTGCCGGACTGCTGGGCGGGGATCATGATTCGCTCGCCCAGCAATTGCGTGGGGCCGATCGCCGCGACCTGGGTCGGGAGGTCTTGGCGCTCGAAGGTCAGGGCGTGGGGCCGCAGCCCCGTGAGCGGGCCCGCCGGTGGTTCGGTCAGCTCCACCCCGGGGCGGGGGTCGTGCTCGGCCGGCCACGCGTCCGTGGCGGTCCAGCGTCCCGTGGGCAGGTCGAGGGCGACCACGCCCCGGCCGGGGCAGCGAGTCCGGCTGGTGGTGGTGGCGGGCTGGTCGCCGATGCGATCGGTACGCCGGAACTCCAGGCACCCGGGGCCGGCTCCCGGCGCGTCGAGCACCTCGAGGGTGGAGGTGTAGTCCGCCGAGCCGGCCACGCTCGTCACGGTGCCGGTGGTGGTCATCCGCTGGCCCGGGCCCGGCCGGGCAGGGACCTCCAGGCGCGCCGGATCGAACGCCCACTCCGCGGGCCGGGTCTCCGCCCAGGTGCGCAGCCCATCGGTGTCGAGCCGCAGCAACTGGAGATGGGAGCCGTCGGCGCCGTCGGTGCTCTCGACCACCCACGCCGCCGCCTGGGCGCGATCGCCCGCGGCGATCGCCGCGAACACGAACGACGGTGGGCCGTCGACGAATGGGCGGACGCCGGGCTCGTGCGCGCTCCAGCGGACGAGCGTCGATTCCGGGCCGGTGAGCAGCGTGCGGTCGCCGTCGGCGGCCAGATAGTCCTCGGCGCCCGAGGGCGGGACCTGGCGCGCGGGCCGGCCGGCCAGCCCCGCCGCACCGGTCACCAGGACGAAGGCGACGATGAGGACCACACGAACGACGCGCGGGGCGGTGCGGGCGTGCAGGCCTGCGCGGGGGCCGGGCACGTCGAGGCGAAGAGGCAGGCGATGACCTGCACGAGCGGGCACGGCCTCAACCTAACCCCCCAGGGGGTTAGCGCCCGGTCAGCGCTGGGGCAGCCCCCGCGCCACGCGGATCACCTGAGTGGTGACGACCTTGTCGTGCAGGGTCTGCCGGCGGCGATCCCACAGCGGGAACAGATAGTCGATGAGCGCGACCGGCCACAGCAGCCCGAACACCTGCGTCACCGTGGGCCGCAACCAGGCTTGCCGCCCCGGGAGCCCCGGCGGCGACTGACCCTGGTCGACCGGGACCACGCGGAGCCGGAACAGCATCTTGCCGAGGGTGGCGCCGCGAGCGCGGAGCATGAGCCCCGAATAGACGATGAACAACAGGGTCGAGATCACGCTCGAGATGATCATCTCGGTGCTCATCAGCAGGCTCGTCAGGTGGGCGAAGTCCACCTGGGTATCGGTCGTGAGCACCTCGGTGAGATAGGCCTCATAGGCGTTGGTGCTCCGCCTGATGCCAGCACCCAGCGGCGTCACCATCGCGATGAACTGGGTGAGCGCGTTGAGCAGGAAATAGTCCACGGCGAACGCCAGCGCCCGCCAGCCCCAGCCGGCCAGCGGAACTCCGTCGGCGGTGGCGGGCACCATGCGATAGGCCGCGGGGCCGCTTTGCGGGGCGTACGCCCCCGGAGGCTGCCCCGGCTGGACCTGGTCCTGAGGCGGGTGGCCCGATCGGGCACGCCCACCCGGACGCGGGCGCACATTGCGGGTCCACTGCCACCCATCCCAATAGCGTTCGCGCCCCTCAGCGACCGGATCCGCATACCACCCACCGGGGGCGGCGTGGCGACCGGGCGGCGCGGGGGGACTGCCGACAGGGATTTCGTCACTCACGGCCCCCAGCATGCCACGAGACAACGACACTGCCACCGCCTCGCCTCGCGCGGATGCCCACGGAACGCAGGGTTCAGGTGTCGCGTCGGTGGGGGACAATGTTGCTCACCATGGAAACCATCGGCTCGATCCGCCTCGTGCGCCGCCTCGGCGCCGGGTCTTTCGCGACCGTATGGCTCGGCCAGGACACCGCCCACCACCACCATCCGGTCGCGGTCAAGATCCTCGCCGAGAACTGGTCCGACAACGAGGACGTGCGGAATCGCTTCCTCGCCGAGGCACGCCTCATGAATCGCATCAACGACGAACGCATCGTGCGGGTTCATTCTCTCGGTGTCCTGCCGGATTCCCGGCCCTACTTCGTCATGGACTACTGCAATGCCGGATCGCTCAACGACCGGCGCCGCAGCCCCGGCGACCCGCTGGAGACCCTGCGCCTGTGCGCCGAGGCCTGCCGGGCGCTCGATGTCCTGCACCGGCATCGGGTCGTGCACCGCGATGTCACCCCCGGCAACCTGCTGTTGCAGGTCAACGACCAGCCCCTCGGCGGCGCCCCGCACCTGCGTGCGGGCATGCCGCGCGTACGCCTCGCGGATCTGGGCGTCGCCAAGGAGCTCATCGGCCAGCAGGGCGTCACGATGACCGCTGGCACCCCCGCCTTCATGGCGCCCGAGCAGGCCACGGGGCGCCCACTCGGCGCCCACTCCGACATCTATGCGCTGGCCTGCGTGACCTATGCGGTCCTCACCGGCGACCCACCGTTCCCGGTCAAGAGTGTGCAGGACGTCATGCTGCTCTCCGCAGAGTCGGTTCCCCCGCCGTTGGCCGACCGGATCGGCGCCCCGCCGGATCTGGACCGGTTGCTGCAGGCCGCACTGTCGGTCGATCCCGCCCGCCGGCCTGCTTCCGCCGAAGCGATGGGGATCGCCCTGCACCGGATCGCCGACGCGATGGCGCCCGCGCGCGGCGGATTCGCCGAGGCCACCCGCGTGGTGCCGCCGTCAGCGCGGATCGCCGCTCCCGACTCGCCGGCGTCACACTCCTCACCGGCACCGTTTCGGCCCACGGTCGCCCCGCCCGC
>JAUNRO010000086.1 GCA_030544185.1 Propionibacteriaceae bacterium
CGCTCGGCGTCCCCGGTGAGCAGGACTATCGCAACAAGGGCGTCTCGTTCTGCCCGCACTGCGACGGCCCGCTGTTCAAGGGCAAGCCGATCGCCGTCGTGGGCGGCGGCAACTCCGGTGTCGAGGCCGCGATCGACCTCGCCGGTGTCACTGAGAAGGTCACGGTCGTCGAGTTCCTCGATGAGCTGAAGTGTGACGACGTCCTGCTCAACAAGCTGAAGTCGCTGCCGAACACCGACATCATCACCGGTGCCCGCACGACCGAGGTCGTCGGTGACGGCTCCGAGATGACGCGTCTCGACTATGAGGACCGCGCGTCCGGTGACTTGCGAGAGCTCGAGGTCAACGGCGTGTTCGTGCAGATCGGCCTCCTGCCCAACACCGAGTGGCTGAAGGACAGCGGGGTGGAGCTGTCGGATCGTGGCGAGATCGTCACTGATCAGCGCGGCTTGACCAACGTGCCCGGCATCTTCGGGGCGGGGGATTGCACCACGGTTCCCTTCAAGCAGATCGTCGTCGCCGAGGGCGCCGGCGCCACCGCCGCGCTGAGCGCCTTCGACCACCTGATCCGCAGCCAGGTTCCGGTGTCTGCCTGATGAACCTCCGGGACCTCGAATATCTCGTCGCCCTTGACGAGCATCGCCACTTCGGACGGGCAGCGGCGGCGTGCTATGCCAGCCAGCCGACGCTGTCCACCCAGGTGCGCAAGCTCGAGGCGGAGCTCGGGGTCCAGCTGATCGAGCGCGGGGCCCGGCAGGTCCTCTTCACCACAGCCGGTGAAGAGGTCGTCCGCCGCGCCCGCCACATCCTCGCCGAGGCCGAGGACATCCGGGACATCGCCCGCCAGCTCAACAATCCCTATACGGGGACGTTGAAGCTGGGGGTGTTTCCCACCGTGGGGCCCTATCTGTTGCCCCACGCGGTGCCTCGGCTCGGCGAGGAGTTCCCCGAGCTGGAGGTGCTGCTCACCGAGGTCAAGAGCCTGGATCTGGTGGAGCAGCTGCGCTCCGGCGCGCTCGACGCGGCCGTCCTGGCCAAGCCCATCCACGAGGAATGGCTGGCTGAGGAGGCGTTGTTCCGCGAGGACTTCGTGCTGGCCACTCCCGTCGGGCACGGGCTCGACAAGGCCGCTCCGCTCACCGGCGCCGAGTTGACGGGCGAGCACCTGCTGCTCCTCGATGACGGCCACTGCCTGCGGGACCAGGCGCTGGAGTTCTGCCAGAGCGCCGGGGCCGGGGAGCGCGATGGTTTCCGCGCCACCAGCCTCGAGACCCTGCGCCACATGGTCGCCGCGGGCGTCGGGATCACCCTGCTGCCCGAACTCGCCGTGGCGCCGCCGGTCATTGAGAATCCCCGCGTCGCGCTGCGCCGCTTCAGCGCACCCGCACCGCACCGGAACCTCGCCCTGTTCTGGCGCAAGACCTCGGTCTATCGCGAGCTCATGCCGCGCGTCGCTCAGGTTCTCCGCGAGTCCGCCGGCGATCTGGTGCACCCGCTCGACTGAGGCGTACGCCCCAGCCGCTCAGCCCCGCGCGATCTGCACGAGCTCGGGCAGGACGTCGGCCGCGGTGCCCTGCCACCAGTGGCTCACATAGTCGGACAGCCGCGATTCCTCCGGGTTGACCTCGATCACCGGCGCTCCGCGCTGGAGGGCCGCGAACGGCAGGGAGCCGGCGGGCTGGACGATGCCGGAGGTCCCGACGACGAGCATCAGATCGCACGTCGAGGAAGCGTCGACCGCGTCGGCGAACGCCTGCTCCGGCAGGATCTCTCCGAACCAGACGATTCCGGGGCGGATCCAGCCGTCGCAGGAGGCGCAGGTCGGCGGATCGACGTGCTGGGGGATCTCGTCGGGGATCTCCAGTTCGCCATC
This sequence comes from Propionibacteriaceae bacterium, assembly GCA_030544185.1. The sequence continues at coordinate 1,874 of JAUNRO010000086.1, forward strand.
CCACGCCCGCGCGCAGTCGAAGCAGCGATAGGCGAACAGCCCGCCGTGCACGTGACTCAGCACGCGCGAGCCGGCCCGCTCGTGCAGGTCGTCGACGTTCTGGGTGATCACGTCGACCTTCTTGAACTCGGCGAGTTCGGCCAGCGCCAGGTGTCCCGCGTTGGGTGACACCTGCCGGATGAGCTGGGCGCGGCGGAGATACCAGGCCCAGACGAGCGCCGGCTCCTCGGCGAAGGCGTCCTCAGTGGCCAGGGTCATCGGGTCATATTTGGCCCACAGCCCGTCCTGGACGTCGCGGAAGGTGGGCACGCCGGATTCGGCCGACATGCCGGCTCCCGTCAAAACGGCGATGTGGTCGGCCTCGACGAGGCGCTGGCGAAGGTCGGGCGGCAAGGAGGTCATGGCTCCAGTCTGCCCCGGTTCGCCCGATCCTTGCCCACGGACCGGCTCGGATGCCTCAGGCGATCCCGAGCGGGGAGAGCGCGCCGAACCCGGGGAACACCTGATCGAGCCGGCGGTTGCCGAGCCGGGCGGACACGATCTCGGCGAGCGGCTGGCGATAGTCGATGCCGACGGGCACGTCCTGGCCGTCGACCAGGGCGTCCGGTCCCAACCCGGCGATCCGGTGGTGGAGCCGACCGCCCTTGATGCCGCCGCCCGCGATGAACATCACGTTGCCGCGCCCGTGGTCGGTCCCGCCACTGCCGTTCTCGGTGACCCGGCGCCCGAACTCACTCATCGTGACCACCGTGGTCCGTGACCAGTGCGACCCAAGCCCACGGCGCAGCGACGCGATGCCCTCGGCGAGCATCCTGCTGCGCTGGGCGAAGGGCCCGTTGGCATCCCCAGCGCGGCCGTGTCCGGCATGGAGATCCCAGTTCGGCAGGTCGATGCAGGCGACCTCGACCCCCGCTCCGGAGCGTCCCAGCCGGGCGATCTCCGCAAGGCCGCGGCCGAAGTCGCCCGCCGGATAGCCGTCGGTGTTCGTCTGGCCCCGCGAGCGCTCCGACGCGAGCTCACGCACAGCCCCGAAGACCGCACCCGCCTGCTCGGCGGCCTGGCCGCCCGAAGCGGCGTACATTCCCGCCAGCACTCCCTCCACCTGCGCCTGGGCATCCCGGCCGGCCCACTGGTTCAGCCCGAAGCCGGCGACCGAGCTGATCGCGAGCGTGTCGAACGCGGTCGTGGACAGGGACAGGGCCGCACGGTGGCCGAGGGTGATGGCCCGGAACGTGCCCTGGGCGGTGGAGCTCGACTGCAGATGCCGGCCGAGCCAGCCGCTGCGCATGCTGGGCTCCGCCGCCAGCTCGACCCGGATCTCGTCGTCGAAGTGGGAGCGGGTCAGCGCACGATGACCGGCGCCGTGCACGATCGCGAGTTCGCGCGCATCCCACAGCGGCTTCAGCGCGGCCATGCTGCGGTTGAGCCCCCAGCCTCCGCTCAGCGGCAGGACATGTTCGGGGCGCAGGCCGAGGAGGGGACGTGCCTTGCGGTAGGCGGGGTCGGCGGTCGGTGCGACCGCGCTCAGACCGTCGAGTCCGCCGCGGCAGAAGACCACCACGAGCAGCGGGCGCGCGCTGGACGACCCCGCGACGGGAGCCGCGAAGGAATACCGCGGTGCGACCGAGCTCGCGAGCAGCCCGCCGAAACCGGCGGCCACGCCACCCAGCAGATGCCGGCGGCGGACGCGGACGGGACCGTCGGCCACGTGGTCCACGTCGGTCAGCTCCGGTGTGGGGGCATGCTCGGCAACGAGCGCCGCGGCCTGGTCGGGGGTGACCGGCCGCAGGTGGCCGTCGAGATTGGCAAACAGGGTGCTGCGCCGGTCGTCATGGTGATGGACAGGGACGATGAGGTCCTCGTGGAGCAGTGCCTCGGCGCGGTTCGCCTGCCGGTCGGGGGTGTTCGTCATGCCAGAGTCCTCAACGCAGGAAGCCATAGGGGGAGGAGAAGATCAGGCGCACGGTCGCGCCCAGTTGGTCGGCCATGGGCCTGTCGATCGTGGTGGCCTCGGTCAGGCCATCCGGCCGGGCGGGCCGCAGGACCGTCGCGATCTTGGCGATATCGGCCGCCGGCCACTGATAGCCGGTGAGCTGCCAGGTGGCGCGCCGCATCGCATCGAGCGCGCGGTCGCCGACGTTGATGTTGAGCGCCCGGCCCCAGTCCGGCTGGCCGCCGAACTCGGCGTTGGCGTTGACACACCAGTGCAGCAGCTGGTTCCACATCGTCAGGTTGGTGCTGGTGGTGTTCCACGCAGGTGCGTGATCGGGGTGGCCGGTGATGCTCACCGCATGCCGCGGCAGGTGGCCGAGAACCTCGAGGTGCCAGCCGTGGGGGCCACGGTTATAGGCCTCGGGCAAGGCGCGGCACTTCGGGTCGAAGACCCGCGGGCGGCTGGCCCGCAGGACGGTGTTGAAGACCTCCATGGGCCGGCGCCACTTGTGGCCAGAGGAGTTCCAGAACTCCGCTGCGCTGAACAGCACCTCGAGCATCGCCACGATCGCGGTGTTGTTGCCGAGATAGGCCTTGGCCATCTGCTGCACCAACTCGTTGCTCGGGTTGTCGGAGACGAACCGGACGGCGATGCGGCGGGCGAGGCGCTCGGCGGTGGCGGGGTGGCGGGCGAGATAGTCGAGGTATGCCCGCAGCACCGCGGGCCCGGCCGTGGGCGAGGAGTTCGCGTGGCTGAAGCTCATCACCTGGACCCGGCCGACATGGTGGTTGGCGGGGATGAAGCGATAGCTCATGCGGGGCGCCCAGTCGAAGCTGTGCCCGGTGAGAATGAGCGAGGAGTTGCGGACATCGGACTCGCTGAACCGGCCCGTGCCGACCGTGAACAGCTCGAGCAACTCCCGACCCAGGTTCTCGTTGGGCGAGCCCTTGGTCGACTGGTGGTTGTCGAGATGGATCAGCAGGGCAGGCGAGGTCATGACCGCGTGGAGCAGATCGGTGAACCGGCCGAGCGCATGCGTGCGGATGAGCTGTTCGTGCAGGGCGCTGAACGAGTCCGCCTTGCCGACGGCCGGCACATAGACGTGGTCGCCCAGCACTTCCGCCATCGAGTCGAGCAGATGGCGATTGCCGAACACCGGGCGCGTCATCAGCAGCTTCTGCGCATGCGCGCCGGCCTTCCAGGGCTGACCACCCGTTGCGGCGAAGGCCTGCGCCGGGGTCCGCACCGCCAGCGACATGCACTCGGCGGCGTACTGCTCCATCCGCGAGTCATCGATCGTCTCCGGCTGCAACTGGCGCGACAGCCACGCCGGAATTCCCATGCGGGTGATCTCATCGACGATGTCGGCCGTGGGCGCACCACAGACACGCCGCGCCAGGTGCCAAGCCGCCGAGCTGGTCAATGGCTGAGCGGTCAGCGGGCTGGCCGTCCCCCGGACGACGTCGGTCGCCCGAGGGGCGGCAGCTTGAAATCTGGCGGTTGCGGAGGTGGTCATCGGCGCTCCTGAGTCGGAAACGCCGCTCACACTGACATCGTGATTAAATCGTTGTCAACTCCGCTGGCTTTCCTGCGGAAAGCTGGTCAGCGCAACGCGCGCTAGAGCCCCAGAGTGAGGTCGACCATCAACTCCCCGGCGATGCGCTCCAGGTCCTTCTGGACAGCGTCCATGCCGCCCTCGGGCCCGCGGAGCGTCGCCTTGCATTCGAAGAGCTGGCCGCCGTGCCATGGCGCATCCGACACGTGCGATTCCAATCGCTCGACGGTGACTTCGTGGCCGCGCAGCGCAGAGGTGATCTCCTGGACGATGCCCGGCTGATCGTTCCCGACGAGTTCGAGCCGGAAGGCCACCGAATTCTCCGGAACGGTCTCCTCGTCCGCCGCCTGCTGCAGGTGGATATCGACGCCCTCGAGGGCATCCAGATTGCCCGCCAATTCCTCGGCCCGATCATCGGGCACCGTGACCTTCACCAGGCCGGCGAACTTGCCGGCCAGCTCGGCCATCTCACTGCGCTCCCAGTTGCCGCCCGCGCGCGATACCGCTTCGGCGAGCGACTGCACAAGACCGACCCGCTCATCTCCGATGACGGTGATCACATATGTTGCCATGGGCTCAGCCTAGGCTCCCGACGGCTGTCACAGGGAGGGATCTGCGCAAGCTCGCTGCGGTCGGTTCCGCCCTCAGGCCGGTCTGGGCGCGCGCGGGCTGGTCGTCGCCACGCGTTCGATCGCGAAACGGTAGCCCTGGATGCCGCAACCCACGATCACCCCCGAGGCGATATCGGACAGATAGGAATGGTGGCGGAAGGGCTCGCGGGCATGCACGTTGGAGATGTGCACCTCGATGAGCGGGCCGTCGATGGTGGCGAGCGCATCGCGGAGGGCGACCGAGGTGTGGGTGTAGGCCGCGGCGTTCACGACGAACCCGATCGCCTCGGTGCGCCAGCGGTGCACGGCCTCGATGAGCTCGCCCTCATGGTTGGACTGCAGGCAGCGCGCGTCCAGGCCGAATCCGTCGGCGGTCCGGGCGCACAGGCGCTCGATGTCGGCGAGCGTGTCCGTGCCATAGATCGCCGGCTCCCGGTGGCCGAGCAGGTTCAGGTTGGGTCCGTTGAGCACGGCGATGAAGCCGCGTCCGCTCTGGTCGGGCATGGGTCCTCCTCCGCGCCAGAATCCCACACCGGCGCGCCCGTCGCCCGCCCCGATCCCGGCGAGCCCTGGCGAGGGGCCGCGAAACGATCAGAGGAAGCCGAGCAACGGCCCCGGGGTGAAACCGGGGAACACCTGCTGGAGGTTGCGGTTGCCGAGCTTCTTTTCGAGGATCTCGGCGAGCGGCTGGCGATAGTCGATGCCGACGGGGAGATCACCCAGGTGCAATCGGTCCCGGTCGAGTCCGCCGATCCGATGGAAGAGCTGCTGGCCATAGATGCGGCCGCTGGCGATGAACATGACGTTGCCGTGGCCGTGATCGGTGCCCCGGGAGGCGTTCTCGGCGACCCGGCGGCCGAACTCGCTCATCGTGACCACTGTGGTGCGTTCCCACAGCGGGCCGAGATCGCGGCGCAGTGCCGCGATGCCGTCGCCAAGGACGCGGGCCAGGCGGTTGAACCAGCCGTTCGGGTCGTCGCCGGCGCCCTGGCCGACATGCATGTCCCAGTCGCCGAGGTCGATGCAGGCCGCCTCCATGCCCACCCCGGCCTTGGCCAGGCGGGCGATCTCGGCGAGGCCGCGGCCGAACGTGTGGTTGGGATAGCCACTGGTGTTCGTCGGCCCCTTGGCCCGCTCGGCGGCCAGCTCGTCGATGGCCCGGAAGACAGAATCCGCGGTCTCGGCGGCATCGCCCGACCGGGCGTACATCCCGGACAACGCCGCCCGCGCCGTCGCCGCCTGCCGGGCGGTCGAACGGAGATCGAAGGCGGCGACCGAGTTCATCGCGATCGTCTGGAACGCGTTGGTCGTCAGCGACAGGGTCGTGCGATTGCCGAAGGTCACCCCGCGGAACGTGCCCTGGGCGGCCGAGGCCGACTGCAGGTGCCGCGCGACCCAGCCGGAGCGCAGGTGGGCCGGCGCCGCGAGTTCGACGGCCGCCTCGTCCTCGAAATGGGATCGGGTCAGCCGCGGGTGTCCGGCGCCCTGGAGCGCGACCAGGTCCCAGCGATCCCACAGGTCCTTCAGTGAGCTCAGCGCCGGGTTCAGCGCCCAGCCGTTGCCGAGATCGAGCGGATTGCGGACGCCGAGGGTCGGGCGGGCGGAGAAATAGGCCGGGTCTTCGATCGGCATCAGCGCGTTCAGCCCGTCCATCCCACCGCGCAGGAACACCACGATCAGCAGCTCGCCGTTGCTGCCGGTCGACGGCAGGCCGGTCGCCGCGTCCCCGCCGGGCAGCTGCGCCGCGAACGAATAGCGCGGCAGATGCGAGGCGGCAAGGAGGCCACCGAACCCCGCCGCCACACCGCCCAGCACGTGGCGGCGCTTGATCCGGCGCGGGCCGTCCGCGACGTGATCAACCTCGCCGAGCCCGGGCGTCGGCGCGCGCTCGGCGACGAGGGCGCCGGCCTGTTCGGCAGTGATCGCCTGGGCGTACCCATTCACGTGCGTCGCCAGCGCATCGCGCCGACTGTCGTGGTGGTGCATCGGGACCACGAGATCCTCGTGCAGGAGCGCGTCGAAGCGGTTGAGCTCATCGTGGGGCATGGCGTCGGTCCTCAGCGGCGGAAGGCATAGGGGGAGGCGAAGATGAGGCGGACGCAGTGCGGCAGTTCCGCGAGCGCCGCCCGGTCGAAGGTGTCCCGCGCGCTGATCGTGGCGCCTGGGCGCAGGGCCGAGGCCACCGCAGCGATGTCCCGAGACGTCCATTCCCAGCCGGTCAGCTGGACCGCGATCCGGCGCACGCTCGCCAGGATCGGATCGAGGGGGCGTACGCCCAGGGCGCGCTCCCAGTCCAATCGGCCGAACTCGTTCAGGTTCTCGGTGCAGACCTCGTGGGTGGCGTTCCAGAGCCCGAGCATGGTCTGGGCGGACTTCCAGGCCCCGACGGCGTCGGGATAGCCGTCGACGTGGTGCCAGTGCCGGGGCGCATGCCCGACGCTCGCGAGGATGCGGCCCTGATCGCCCATATCGGTGTATCGCCAGAGCTCGGCGGCCTGTGGGACGAATTGCTGCGGTTCTCCGGCCCGGATGATCGTGTTGATCAGCTCCATCGGGCGGCGCCACTTCTTGCCCACGGAGCTCCAGAACTCGCTGGCGTTCACGAGCGCGCGCAGCATCGGCGGGATCGCGGTGTCGGCGGCGAGATAGGCATTCGCCATCGCCTCGATCAGCGTGTCGCTCGGGGTGTCGGAGACGAACCGGATGGCGAACTTTCGCGCGAGACGGCGAGCCGTGGCGGGGTGACGGGCGAGATAGGCGAGGTAGGCCTGCAGGGCCTCGGGGCCTGACTCCGCGGTCGGGTTGGGGTGGTTGAAGCCCATGATCCGCAGCGGGCCGACGTGGTGGTGGGTGGGGCGATAGCGATAGGTCCGCGCTTCCCAGTCATAACTCTGCCCCGTCAGCAGCAGCGTCGACTGGTGGACATCGGTCTCGGTGTAATGGCCCACGCCCACGGTGAACAGCTCGAGCAGCTCGCGGCCCAGGTTCTCGTTGGGCGCCTCCTTCGTGGAGGCGTGGTTGTCGAGGTGGACCAGCATCGCGGGCTGGGTCAGGACGGCCTGGAGCAGGTCGGCGTACTTGCCGAACGCGTGCTGGCGGATCGTCAGCTCGTGCTGGGCGGAGAAGGAGTTGGCCTTGCCACGGATCGGAATATAGAGGTGGTCACCGAGGACCTCACAGGTCGAGTCGAGGACGTGACGGTTGCTGAGCACCGGGCGCACCATGAGCAGTTTCAGGGCATGGTCGGCGGCCATCCAGGTCGCGCCGTCATAGCGGGCCGCGATCTCGGGCGCGGCCATGCCCGCGAGGCCCAGGGGTCCGGCGGCGATCGCATCCATCCGGGCGTCGTCGATCTCGTGCGGGCGGAGCTGGCGCTCGAACCAACGCATGGTGCCGAGGGCCCGGATCTCGGCGACGATCGCGGCGGTCGGAGCGCCACAGAAGCGGCGCGCCAAGTGCCAGGCCTCGGGGGTGTCGTCGGGCACCCAAGTAGGCGCTGAGGTGGGGGCCGTCTTGCCGGGCCGGGGCGCCGGGACGGCGGCCGCAGGCTGCGCGCCGAGGGCGGTGGCCGCGGCGACGGGGGCGAGGCCGACGAGCGTACGCACCAGTTGGCGCCGGTCCGAGGCCGGTCGGGATTCTCGGGGTTCGTCGACGGCAGGGATGGTGCCGCTGTCCGTCTCGTGCTGCATTTGGGTGCTCCTGGACCGTGGGTCTACCAGGGCAACTTCTCATTGTCTTCGTTGAATTCCCAAAAGGACACGGTGCCGTTTCCGGAACATTCCGAGGCGTGGTCAGGAAGTCGCTCGGGGAATATCCGGATCCTGCCCGGGGTTGAGTCAATGAGGCTCAACTTTGGTTGCACCGGCTCTTCGTCGAGCGGCATAGTTGAGCATGAGGCGCTCAACTTGAGCGCGACAACAACTTGACCGGGGAACCGGCCACACACCACGAGGACGTATGGACACGAACAAACTGACCACGATGAGTCGGGATGCGGTCTCGGCGGCGGTTCGCAACGCACTGACCGAGGGCAATCCCCAAGCCGAGCCGGAACACCTGCTGCTCGCACTCCTTTCCATTCCCGGCAATACTGTCGGCCCGCTCCTGGCCTCCGTCGGCGCCGATCCGAAGGTCGTCGAGGCCGCGGCCCAGGGCGCAATCAAGAAGCTTCCGTCATCGTCGGGGTCGACGGTGTCGCAGCCGACCATGTCGGGCGCGCTCGCGCGCGTACACGCCGAGGCGGAGAACCAGGCGCAGAAGCTGGGCGACAAGTTCGTCTCGACCGAACACCTCTTGCTGGCGCTGGCGAGGGTGAAGTCGAGCGCTCAGCAACTCCTGAACCAGCTCGGCGTCACCGACAGCAAGCTCGCCAAGGCCTTCAACGAGGCGCGCGGCGACAAGCGGATCACCTCGGCCGAGGCGGAGGGCACCAGCGGTGCGCTCGACCAGTATTCGATCGACCTCACCGAATCCGCCCGCGCCGGCAAGCTCGATCCCGTGATCGGTCGGGACTCCGAGATCCGGCGGGTCGTTCAGGTGCTGTCCCGGCGTACGAAGAACAACCCCGTCCTGATCGGTGAGCCCGGCGTCGGCAAGACCGCCGTCGTGGAGGGCTTGGCCCAGCGCATCGTCGCGGGCGATGTGCCTGACTCGCTGAAGGGCCGCAAGCTGGTCTCGCTCGACCTGGGCGCGATGATCGCGGGTGCGAAATATCGCGGCGAGTTCGAGGAGCGGCTCAAGGCCGTGCTCACCGAGATCAAGGAGGCCGAGGGGCAGGTCGTCACGTTCATCGACGAGCTGCACACC
>JAUNRO010000087.1 GCA_030544185.1 Propionibacteriaceae bacterium
TGCTGGGCGAAGATGTCGAGGATCAGCGCGGTCCGGTCGATGACCTTGACCTTGATCTCGTCCTCCAGGTTGCGCAGCTGCGCGGGGCTCAGCTCGCCGTCACAGATGACGGTGTCCGCACCCGTCGCGATCACGACCTCACGGACCTCGGCGACCTTGCCCCGGCCGATATAGGTCGCCGGATCGGGCTTCGACCGCCGCTGCACCAGGCCCTCCAGCACCTGGGAGCCGGCGGTCTCCGCGAGCTGCTTGAGCTCGGCCATGGCGTTGTCGGCGTCCTCTTGGGAGCCGGTCGTCCACACCGACACCAGCACGACCCGTTCCAACAGCAGCTGGCGGTATTCGACCTCGGTGATGTCGTCCAGTTCGGTGGACATCCCGGCCACGCGGCGCAACGAGTGCCGCGCGGCGAGATCGAGCTGATCGCCGTCGTAGCCGGCGTCATCGTCATCGACAGAGGCACCGTCGTCCGGCAGGCCTTCGTCCTCGATCACAAGATCGAGGTCATCGTCGTCGGGAAAATCGTCGTTGCGGCGTACTGTCATCGTTTCCCCACCATGTCACGCCGCGCCCGCGGAAGGCGAGCGATTATCCCTGGCCGACCGCGAAATCAATCCGGGCAGGGCAGCAGGATCTCACCGCGCACCTGGACGACGGCGGGTCCGGTGAGGTACGCGCGGGCGCTCGCCCCGGACTCCTCGCCCCGCCCGCCGGTCCCAGCCCCGGCCCGGGCGTCCTCGGCCTCGGTGAGCTCGATGCGCAGGATCCCTCCCGGCACATCGACCCGCCACAGCTCACCCCCGGCGAGCTGGCGCGCGGCCGCAGCGACGGCAACCGTTCCGGTGCCGCACGAGCGGGTCTCCCCCACGCCGCGCTCGAACACCCGCATCCGCACGTGCCCGGCGCCGATGCTCTCCACGAACTCGACATTGACCCCCTCGGGGAACCGCTCGGGATCGAACTCCGGCGCGCGGTTCAGGTCCAGGGCGGCGACATCGGCGACGGCGACGACCGCATGGGGATTGCCGACGTCCGCGCCGATCGCGTCATAGGTGACCCCGTCGTGGGTGATCGGCGTCCGCACCGCATCGACGCGCACGCGCCCCATGTCGACCCGGAACTGCCCGTCGCGCTGCACGGTCACCGTGCGCAGTCCCGCGCGCGTCCCCACCGGGATCTCCGTGCCATGGGCGAGATCGGCATCCAGCAGATAGCGCGCGAACACGCGCACCCCGTTGCCGCACATCTCAGACACCGAGCCGTCGGCGTTGCGATAGTCCATGAACCAGATCTGCGGGTCGCCGTCCCACTCGGGGATCTGGCTGCCCTTCACGACCCGGAGCACCCCGTCCCCGCCGACGCCGGTGCGGCGGTTGCACAGCATCCGCACGTCTTCCGGAGTCGGGTTCATCATCCCGTGGCGGTCGAGGACGATGACGAAATCGTTCTCGGTCCCGTGGCCCTTGGCGATGGTCCAACTGCGCATTTCGGAAGGTTGTCACCCCTCGCCCGGCCTGTCCAACCCGCTCATCTGTCGATCCACCCGCGCCACCAGATCGTCGGCGCCGGCGGGCAGCCAGTGGATGCGGTGGTCGCGGCGATACCAGCCGAGCTGCTTGCGGGCGAACCGCCGGGTGCCGCTGATCGTGGCCTGTCGGGCCTCCTCCTCGGTGATCGCACCGTCGAGGAACTGCAGCACCTGTCGATAGCCGAGCGCCCGCGAGGCGGTGCGTCCCTCGCGCAGCCCGAGGCCGACCAGCCGGCGTACCTCCGCGACCAACCCGTCCGCCCACATCCGCTCCACGCGCAGCGCGATCCGGCGATCGAGCTCCTCGCGCTCGAGCTCGAGACCGATCTGCACCACGCCCGGCAGGGCGTACTCCCATTCCGGAAGCTGCGGTGCGAAACCGCCGGTCAGCTCGATCACCTCCAGTGCCCGCACGATGCGCCGGCCGTTGCCGGGCAGGATGCCGGCGGCGGTCTCGGGGGCGCGTTCGGTGAGTATGCGATGGAGAGCCTCCGGGCCGATCCGCGCCAGCTCGGCCTCCCAGCGCGAGCGGACGTCCGGGTCAGTGCCGGGGAACTCGAACTCGTCAACGATCGCGCGCGTATAGAGCGCCGAGCCGCCCACCACGATCGGCAGTACGCCGCGGGCGTGGCAGTCGGCGATCGCCGCCCGGGCGAGCCGCTGGAACTCGGCGACCGACGCGGTCTCGGTGATATCGGCGATGTCGATCAGGTGGTGCGGGACCCCGGCGCGCTCGGCCGGCGAGGGCTTGGCCGTGCCGATGTCCATTCCCCGATAGACCGACATGGAGTCGGCGTTGATCACTTCGGCGCCTTGGCCGCGGCCGGCGCGAAATTGCGCGTACGCCACCGCGAGCGAGGACTTGCCGCTCGCGGTCGGCCCGATCAGGACGAGGGTCTGCACCGGGCCAGTGTGCCCGACCCGCAGCGGGGGTGCTGTCCGGGCGGAACAGGCATTCGCCATACTGGGCACCGGGTCACCGATCGGTGGCCTGTGGCACCGGCCGAGTGGCCGGGCGTCGCGAACCCAGACCAAGGAGGAAGACGCATGGGCATCTTCGACAAGGCCAAGGATTTCGCCTCGAAAAACCCGGACAAGGCTGATGGAATCGTCGACAAGGCCGGCGATATGGTCGACGAGCGCACGGGCGGCCAGCACGCCGCGCACGTCGACAAGGGCCAGGATTTCGTCAAGGGACAGTACGGCGGCGGTCAGCCCGTCGACGCTCCCCCGGCGAACGCCGAGGCGCCCGAGGGCAATCTGCCCCCGGACAATCAGCCGGTGCCCGAGCCGGGCGCCCCGGGCGAGCAGCCGCCGCCCGCCTGATCGCACGAAATTTCGCTCAGGGCCACTCACCGGTGCGGTGGGTGGCCCTGGCGGTTGTCGGGTCGGCTGCTCAGGCGCCGCGGCGGCCGATGCTCGGCAGGCCGAGGCTGACCGCGGTCGAGGCGGGGGTCGGTGCCGGTGCCGCGCGGCGAGCCTCCCACGCATCTCCCCCGCGCGTACGCCGCAGGTTGGCGATCCCGCCGTCGGCGTTGAGGTGATGGGGGGCGGCATAGTCGACCACGGCCTCGGCGATGTCGCCCGGCCGCGGGCGCAGCGCGGAGTCGTCGGGGACGGCCACGTGCACGAGCCGGTTGTCGCGCGCCCGGCCGGACATCCGCGCGGTGGCGGCGTCCTTGCGGCCCTCGTTGTCGGCGAACATCACCTCGACACGCTCACCGACGAACGTCTTGTTCTCGGTCCAGGCGATCCCGTCCACGAGCTCGACCAGCCGCCGATAGCGCTCGGTGACGACCTCCTTGGGGACTTGATCGTCCATGGTGGCCGCAGGCGTGCCGGGGCGGATCGAGTACTGGAACGTGAACGCCGCCGAGAACCGCGCCTGCTCGACCACGGCCAGCGTCTCGGCGAAGTCGGCCTCGGTCTCCCCGGGGAACCCGACGATGATGTCGGTGGTGATCGCGGCGCGCGGCATCGCGGCGCGGACCCGGTCGAGGATGCCGAGGAAGCGCTCGCTGCGATAGGAGCGGCGCATCGCCCTGAGGATCCGGTCGGAACCGGACTGCAGGGGCATGTGCAGCTGCGGCATCACGTTGTGGGTCTCCGCCATCGCGTCGATGACGTCGTCGGTGAACGCGGCCGGGTGCGGCGAGGTGAACCGGACCCGCTCCAGCCCGGCAATGTCGCCGCAGGCGCGCAGGAGCTTGGAAAAGGCGAGCTTGTCACCGAACTCCACCCCATAGGTATTGACGTTCTGGCCCAGCAGCGTGACCTCCTGCACACCCTCGGCGACCAGGGCCTCGATCTCGGCGAGGATGTCGCCGGGGCGGCGGTCGGTCTCCTTCCCGCGCAGGGAGGGCACGATGCAGAAGGTGCAGGTGTTGTTGCAGCCGACGGAGATCGCGACCCAGGCGGCGTACGCCGAGTCGCGGCGCGTGGGCAGGTTCGAGGGGAAGGTCTCGAGTGCCTCGACGATCTCGACCTGGGCCTGCTCGGCGATCCGGGCACGCTCCAGCAGGGCCGGCAGGGAGCCGACGTTGTGGGTGCCGAACACCACGTCCACCCAGGGCGCCCGCTTGACCACGGTGTCGCGGTCCTTCTGGGCCATGCAGCCGCCGACCGCGATCTGCATCCCGGGCGTCTTGCGTTTGGTGTCGGCGAGGTGGCCGAGGTTGCCATAGAGGCGATTGTCGGCGTTCTCGCGGACCGCGCAGGTGTTGAGCACGATCACATCCGCGGGCATACCCGCGGTGGCCGGGAGGTAGCCGGCGTCGTCCAGCAGGCCTTGGATGCGCTCGGAATCGTGCACGTTCATCTGGCAGCCATAGGTCCGCACCTCATAGGTGCGGGGCTGCTCGGGGGAGGTCTCGGTCGTTGTCATGGCGCGTCAAGGCTAGCCGGAATCGAAACGGTGCCGTAATCACGAACTACTACCGGGGAGTACTCAGGGGGTTTATGGTCCTTTTATGACGGAGGACCCTGTGCGGGGAAATGACGATTGGTCAATATATTCGGACTCGTCGGAAGCAGCGTCCGTGAATGACCACGACGACCTCGCGGCGAGCCAGCCGCCACCGGCAGCGAGCACATTCGAGCCGCTGGTGGTGATGGACAACGTCAACAAGCACTTCGGTCCGCTGCATGTGCTGAAGGACATCGACCTCACCATCGGCAAGGGTGAGGTTGTTGTCGTGATCGGTCCGTCCGGCTCCGGGAAGTCGACGCTGTGCCGCACGATCAACCGGCTGGAAACCATCGATTCCGGCACGATCTCCATCGATGGCAAGACCCTGCCCGAGGAGGGCAAGGCGCTGGCGAAGCTTCGTGCGGACGTCGGCATGGTGTTTCAGTCGTTCAACCTGTTCGCCCACAAGACGATCCTGGAAAACGTGACGCTGGGGCCGATCAAGGTCCGCAAGCTCTCCTCGGCGAAGGCGAAGGAGGAGGGCATGCAGATCCTCACCCGGGTCGGCGTCGACAACCAGGCCAGCAAATATCCGGCTCAGCTCTCCGGGGGGCAGCAGCAGCGCGTGGCGATTGCGCGAGCGCTCGCGATGAACCCCAAGATCCTGCTGTTCGACGAGCCGACCTCGGCCCTCGACCCGGAAATGGTCAACGAGGTCCTCGATGTCATGGTCGATCTGGCGAAGCAGGGCATGACGATGGTGGTCATCACCCACGAGATGGGCTTCGCCCGCAAGGCCGGCAACCGGGTGGTGTTCATGTCCGACGGGCAGATCGTCGAACAGGCCGACCCGGAGAACTTCTTCACCAACCCGCAGAGCAGCCGAGCGAAGGACTTCCTCGGCAAGATCCTGCACCACTGACCACAAGCCGACGACACCAACGGAGGAATGCAATGAAGCACCAGAAGAAAATGTTCGCCAGCTTGGCGGCGCTCGGCCTGACGGTCGCGCTGTCCGCGTGCAACACCACCCCGGGCGCGACCCCTGCCGGACCCGGCGGCGACGGCGGCGACGGCGAGGGCGGCGGCGGTGGCACCGTCAACATCGGCATCAAATACGACCAGCCGGGCCTGGGTCTGAAGGAAGGCGAGAACTACACGGGGTTCGACGTCGAGGTGGCCAACTATGTGGCCAACGAACTCGGTTATGACAACGTGAACTTCATCGAGACCCCCTCGCCCCAGCGCGAGGCGATGCTGCAGGGCGGACAGGTCGAGATGATCTTCGCCACCTATTCCATCACCGACTCCCGCAAGGAACGGGTCTCGTTCGCCGGGCCCTATTTCATTGCTGGGCAGGATCTGCTCGTGCAGGAGGGCTCCGACATCACCGGTCCCGACGCGATGGACGGCAAGCGGCTCTGCTCGGTCACCGGTTCGACCCCCGCGCAGCGGATCAAAGACGAGTATTCCCAGGGTGTGCAGCTCCAGGAGTTCGACACCTATACCAAGTGTGTGGACGCCCTGAACTCCGGCACCGTTGATGCGGTCACGACCGACAACGTGATCCTGGCGGGCTATGCGGCCCAGGATCAATACGCGGGCAGCCTGAAGCTCGTCGGCCAGCCGTTCTCCGAGGAGAAATACGGTGTCGGCATCGCCAAGGGTGACGTCGAGCTTTGCGAGAGGATCAACGCAGCCCTGACCAAGATGGTCGATTCGGGTGAGTGGGAGAACGCCCTCGAAAAGACCGTGGGCCCGTCGGGATTCCAGTTCGATACCGCCACCAACCCACCGCAGCACGATGCCTGCAGCTGATCCCATCCTGAACTGATTCGGGTGAGCCGGTTCGGCGAATGATGCCGGGCCGGCTCACCGGGTCAGTCCGCCGAACTTCGATCGAGGGGACCCGTGGACGGATTCGTTGAGCTCTTCACCCGCTACAACCTGTTGGCCGCGTTCGGCATGACCTTGGTGCTCACCATCGGCTCTGCCATCGGTTCGCTGATCATCGGAACCATCGTCGCGATCATGCGGGTCAGCCCCGTTCCGTTCATGCAGCGGCTGGGCGCCTTCTATGTGAACGTCGTGCGGAACACCCCGCTCACTCTCATCGTGGCCTTCTGCGCGCTGGGGTTCTATTTCGGCATGAACGTCTCACCGCTCCCGCCGGGCCTGCCGATGGCGTGGCACATGGCCACGTGGGGCATCATCGCCCTCTCTGTCTATCACGCCGCCTTCGTGACCGAAGCGCTGCGCTCCGGCGTCAACACGGTCCCCCAAGGCCAGGCCGAGGCGGCTCGCGCGATCGGACTGGACTTCGGTCAGAGCCTGAGGGAGGTCGTCCTGCCACAGGCCTTCCGCGGCGCGATCGCTCCCCTGGGCAACACCCTCATCGCCCTCACCAAGAACACCACGGTGGTGGCCACCATCGGTGTGGCGGAAGCCTCCTTGCGGATGCGCGAGATGATCGAGAACAGGGCTGACCTGATCTTCCTGATCTTCGGCATCATCGCGTTCGGCTTCGTGCTCCTGACGCTGCCGACGGGCATCTTCTTCACGCACCTCTCGCGAAAGCTGGCGGTGCAGCGATGAGTGCCGAAGCAACTGTTCTCTTCGATGCCCCGGGCCCCAGGGCTCGCCGGCGCTATCTGATCATCACGATCGTCACGCTGCTGGTGCTGGCGGGCGCCCTCGCCGCGACGGTCTATGGCCTGCGCGTGCAGTTGGGCGCCCGCAACTGGCTCCCGTTCGTCGAGGCGCCGACGTGGACCCACTACATGATTCCGGGCCTGCTCGGCACCCTTCAGGCGGCGATCATCGCGGTCGTGCTGGCCAGCATCCTGGGCATTCTCCTCGGCGTCGGGCGCCTGTCGTCGCTGAAGGTGATCAGCATCCCGGCGGGCATCTTCGTGGAGTTCTTCCGCGCGGTGCCCGTGCTGATCATGATGCTGTTCGCCTATTACGTCATGCTGTTCAACCAGCTGATGACCGGCTACATGCTCCTGCTGGCGTCGGTGGTCATCGGCCTCACGCTCTACAACGCCTCGGTCATCGCGGAGCTCATCCGCTCCGGAGTGCACTCGCTGCCGCGCGGCCAGGCCGAAGCCGGCCTCGCGGTCGGCCTCACTCGCGGCCAGACGCTGTCGGCCATTCAGCTCCCCCAGGCGATCCGGGCGATGCTGCCGTCGCTGGTCAGCCAGCTCGTCGTCATCCTGAAGGACAGCGCGCTGGGCTACATGATCGGGTACGCCGAGTTGCTGCGCGCGTCGCAGACGCTCGCCTCCGTCCGGGGCAACCTGATGGTGTCGTTCATCGTCGCGGGCTTCATCTTCGTGGTCCTGAACTATGGGCTGACCGGGCTCGCGCAGTGGCTCGAGCGCCGCATGTCCCGGCGTACCTCCGCCGGCGGCCAGGGCGGCGCAGCTGCCGCGCCCGTGGGGGTCACCGAGGGCGTCGTCGTGGCCGCAGCAGACTCAGCTGGCCCGGCCGACCGGCAGTGAGGCCGCGCCCGATCGACGCCCCGCGACCCCAGCGATGCGGGAACGTCCACCGGACTCAGCGGGCGAGTTCGGTGGCGCGCGACTCGCGGACGACAGTCACGCGGATATTGCCCGGATAAGTGAGCTCTTCCTCGATCTGTTTCACGATGTCGCGAGCGAGGATCTGGGCCTCGATGTCGTCGACGTGCTCCGGTGAGACCATGACCCGCACCTCGCGCCCGGCCTGCATGGCGAAGACCTTCTCCACCCCGGGGTGGCCGCCGGCGATCTCCTCCAGCCGCTCGAGGCGGTGCACATAGGACTCCAGGGACTCGCGCCGGGCACCGGGCCGGCTGCCGCTGATCGCGTCGCACGCCTGGGTCAGGATGGCTTCGACCGTGCGTGGCTCCACTTCGTTGTGGTGGGCCTCGATGGCATGGACGATGTCGGGGTGCTCCCCGTATTTTCGGGCGAGGTTCGCGCCGATGATCGCGTGGGTGCCCTCGACCTCGTGGGTGAGCGCCTTGCCGATGTCGTGGAGGAACGCCGCCCGCTTGCACGCCGCGACGTCGAGACGGAGTTCGGCGGCCATGACCCCGGCCAGGTGCGCACACTCGATGAGGTGCTTGAGCACGTTCTGGCCATAGGAGGTGCGATAGCGCAGCGCCCCGAGCACCGGGATGAGCTCGGGATGCAGATCGGAGATGCCGACGTCAACGAGGGCATCCTCGGCGGCGCGTACGCACCGGTCGGCGATCCGGCCCCGGCTGCGCTCGAAGACCTCCTCGATGCGCGCGGGATGGATGCGGCCGTCAGCCACGAGCTCGGTGAGGGTGAGGCGGGCGGTCTCCCGGCGGACCGGGTCGAAGCACGACAGCAGAACGCTGCCGGGGGTGTCGTCGATCATCACGTTGACACCGGTGATCTGCTCGAACGCGCGGATGTTGCGGCCCTCCCGGCCGATGATGCGACCCTTCATCTCATCACCGGGCAACTCGACGGTGGACACGACCGACTCGGCGGTCTGCTCCGATGCCACCCGCTGGATGGTGGACACGATCAGGCGCTGGGCGCGGGTCTCCGCCTCCCGTTGTGCGTCGTCCTCGATCTTGCGGGCCAAGACCACACCGTTGCGGCGCGCCTCCTGCTCGATCTCACGGACGAGCTCGGCCCGGGCAGCTTCCCCTGTCAGCTCCCCGACCCGCTCGAGCTCCGCACGCCGCTCGTCTTCGCGCTCGGCGAGGTCGCGCTCCCGCGCGTCGAGCTCCCGCTGGCGTTGGTCGAGATTGCCTGCACGCTCCTCCAGCAGGTGGGCCTCGGCATCCAGACGCTCCTCGCGGACCGCGAGGCGCTGGTCACGTCGGTCGCCCGCCGCGCGCAGTTCGCGGATCTCGGCGCGCTGCAGATCCAGCTCCCGGGCAGCCTGATGCTGCTGTTGCTCGTGATCGGCCCGCGCCCGGCGCACCTCATCACGAGCCGCCTCGACCTCACGCATGAGCTCATCGGCCGTCGACCGGGTGGTCTCCGCGCGCTTCTCGGCGACGGCGCGCAGCTGGGCCAACTCCTGCTCGAGACGGGCCCGCTCCTCCTCGCGCCATTCGAGGCGCTCACGCTCGCGCTCCGCGCCTGCCTGGCGGCTGCGGCGCACCGTGAGGGACAACCCCACCGTCGCGGTCAGCACCAACCCGAGCACGACCAGCTGCAGAATCTCCCAACCGCCCATGCCCGCGCCTCCGTAACCTCAATAACCCGCGGTCGGCGGTGTCACAGCAAGAGCACGAACAGCGGCAGGATCACCCGTCCTGGCCGCATCGTGGTGGTCAAAGGGGCGTCCCAGCGCTGTCACGTCCTGCTCCATCACCGCAAGCGGACCGCGAGAAGTCTCATCGCAGAAGGCTAAAGGGGCTGACAGCGGGTTTCAAGGACGGGCCTCTCCTGCGTCCAAATCTTCCTCACCGAGCGGTAAGTCTCTCAGCACGGACTGAACAATTTCGGACGAAAACCCACGCCGCGCCAGGGCGCCGGCGATCCGTCGACGCTGGACGGTCCGGTCCAGCCCGCGCACCGAGCGCAGCTTCTTCTCAGCGAGCGCCTGGGCAGCGCTGTGCTCGTCCTCAGAACTCACCCGGTCGACGGCCTCATCCACCAGCTCCCGGTCGACGCCCTTGCGCTGCAGCTCTCGCCGCAGGACCGTCCGCGACAACTGGCGGCGCTGCTGGCGGGAGTCCACCCAGGAGCGAGCGAACTCGCCGTCGTCGATCAGACCCACCTCGGCCATCCGATCGAGCACCTCCTCGGCGGCCTCCGCCGGCACGTTCCGCCGGCGCAGGGCCTCCGCCAGCTCCTGCCGGGTGCGGGCCTGCATGGCGAGCTGGCGCAGCACGATGGTGCGCGCCAGCTCCACAGGATCGGCATCCGGCTCCGGTGGCGCCGCGGGATCCGAGGCCCGCCGGCCCCGGGCCCGGGCCCGTCGGCCACGCTGCGGCACCCCGCCGCCGTCGGTGCTCAGAACTCGACCTCACCGGTGACCGGGTCGACCCCGGCCGGCACTTCCTCTGCCGCCGGGCCACCGACGCCGAGCTTTTCCTTGATCTTGCGCTCGATCTCGTTGGCGACCTCGGGGTTGTTGCGCAGATAGTTCCGCGCGTTCTCCTTGCCCTGGCCGAGCTGGTCGGCGTCATAGGTGAACCAGGCGCCCGCCTTGCGGATGATGCCCTGATCGACGCCCATGTCGATGAGGCTGCCCTCGCGGGAGATTCCCTGGCCATAGAGAATGTCGAACTCCGCCTGCTTGAACGGCGGGGCGACCTTGTTCTTCACGACCTTGAC
>JAUNRO010000088.1 GCA_030544185.1 Propionibacteriaceae bacterium
CGGGGGGGGGGCTATCTCGGGTGGCCCCCCCTGCCTACTTGGGTTGGGGGGGGGGTGGGGGGGGGCCCCCCGGGCTCACGGGGCAGGGAGAGCCGCGATTCGTATTCCTCGGTGGGATCGATCAGGTTCGGCGTCTCCAGCTCACGGCCCTCGAGCTCGATGTGGGTGTCGTCGTCGCCCTCGCCGGTGATCGACAGCCCGAGGAGGAACACGGTGATCGCGAACGCGATCACGATCGCGGTCAGCACGAACGCCTGCGGCAGCGGGTCGGCGGTGATGGCCGGGTCGGCGCCGGCGCCGGTCGCCGCACCGCGGCGGTCGACCCCGCCGGCCGCGACGAGCAGCAGGTTCACCCCGTGGCTGAGCAGGACGAAGCCGACGATGACGCGCATGAGGCCGCGGCGCAGGACCATGAACACTCCGGCGCCGACCAGGACGCCAATGCCGAGCGCGAGGGCGATCATCGGCTTTCCTCCCGTCGGGTCCGGGCGGGTTCGGGGAAGCGCAGGGGTGGCGCGGCGGCCTCGTCCACGCCGAGCTTGCTGATCGCGGCCAGGACGACGCCGATGACATTGAGATAGACCCCGAGGTCGAATATCAGTGCGGTCGTCAGGTGGACCGGACCGGCATAGGCGTGGAGCGGGGTGAGGAAGGAGCCCTCGACGAACCCGACCAGACCGGTCCCCACGCCGATCACGGTCCCGGCGGCGATGAACAGCACATAGGGCAGCCGCAGCCGCCCGATCCGGTTGGACGAGGCCGCCACATAGATCAGCGCGAGCGCCGCGGCCCCGATCAGCGCCGCGATGAACCCGCCGCCCGGGGCGTTGTGGCCACGGAGATAGAAGAACACGCTGAGCACCACCAGCACCGGCCCGAGCAGCCGCTCGCTCACCCGCAGGGTGACGGCGTTGGCGCGCGGATTGTGGATGGCGCTGGAGCGCTCCACGACGATCGGGTTGGTCCGCAGCGGCAGTAGGCCGCGGGCATCGAGCGCCGCGATCAGCGCCACCCCGGTGACCCCCAGCACGATCGCCTCGCCCAGCGTGTCCAGCGCGCGGAAGTCGACGAGGATCACGTTGACGACGTTGGTCCCGCCGGTCAGCTCCTGCGCCCGGTCCAGCATCGCCGCGCCCGCCGCCGAGATCTCCCGGCGCCCGGTCAGGGCGTACGCGGAGAGGGCGGCGGTCCCGCCCACGGCCAGGCCCATGATCGCGGCGAAAATCAGCCGGGGCCGGCCGGAGGGATGGAAGGTCCGCGGCAGGCGGCTCAGCAGCAACACCATGACGACGACGGTGAGGATCTCGACGAGGAGCTGGGTGAGCGCGACATCGGGTGCACCGAGCACGAAGAACCAGAGGCTGACGGCGAAGCCGGCGACGCCGACGGTGGTGACCAGGGCGATGCGGCTGCGGGCCACCAGCGCGAGGGCCGCGCCGACCGCGACGACCGGGAGCAGCAGCCAGTCCAGCGGCTGGTTGAGCCCCGGGCGCGGTGCGGGCATCTGCACGAACGCCAGGCCGAAGGCGCCGATGGCCGCGACCCCGACCAGCGGCGGGATGAGATGCCTGAACGGCGAGTCCGAGCGGGTCACATCGCCGGTCCGGGCGCCGAAACGGATCGCTGTGCTGCGGAATGCTTCGACGACGTCAACGGCGCGGAAGCCGATGAGTTGCCGGTCGAGGAGTCCGTCGATGCGCGCGCGGGCCACGACGAGGACCGCGCCGGTGAGCAGCACGATCGCGGTCATGCCGAGCGCGGGGGTGAGGCCGTGCCAGAGAGCGAGGTCGGCGGCCGGCGGCTCGGTCGCCACGGCGGCGGCCGCTGCATTCACCACGGGCTCGGCGATCGGGCCGGCGACACCGAGCACGATGCCGGCGAGGGCGACCACGGCGACGGGGAGCAGCAGATCGGCGCCACCCTCACCGGGCGGATCGGCCATCCTGCGCCCGTGGGCACTCGTGATGACGCCAATCACCATCCGCGCCGAATAGGCGAACGTCAGCGAGGCGGCGAGCACGGCGGCGGTCGCGACCACGAACACCGCGGGCCCCGGCAGCTGGGACATGGCCTTGAACATCGCCTCCTTGGAGACGAAGCCGAAGAACAGCGGTATCCCCGCCATCGAGGCGGCGGAGACGGTCAACAGCGCGGAGGTGATCGGCATCGTCCGGTGCAGACCGTTGAGCACGCGGATGTCGCGCGAGCCGCACTGGTGGTCGATCACCCCGACGCTCATGAACAAGGCGGACTTGAACGTGGCGTGGGCGAGGACGTGGACGATCGCGCCGATGAGGGCATAGGCGGAGCCGATCCCGATCGTCGCGACGAGGAAGCCGAGCTGGCTGACGGTCGAATAGGCGAGGAGCTCCTTGAGGTCGTGGCGCTGCAGGGCGAACAGCGCGCCCATCAGCGCGGTGGTGAGCCCGATCGTGATGAGCAGGGCGTTCCAGACCGGGACCTCGGCGAGGGCGGGGGAGAACCGCAGCGCCAGATAGATGCCGGCCTTCACCATCGCGGCGGCGTGCAGATAGGCGCTGACCGGGGTCGAGGCGACCATCGCATCGGGCAGCCAGGAGTGGAACGGGAACTGCGCGGACTTCGTGAAGGCGGCGATCGCGACCAGCACGGCGATCAGCGCCGAGAAGCCCGGGTTGGCTGCCCAGCCCGGGTGGTGCAGGACCGCGTGCAGATCGGTGGTGCCGAACTCGACGCGGATCAGGCAGACCGCGCCCAGCAGCGCCAGTCCGCCGGCGGCGGTGACGAGGAACGTGCGGATGCCCGGGTCCTTGCCCTTGGGCCCGACCTGGGTGATCAGCAGGAACGAGCAGATCGTCGTGAACTCCCACATGATCCACAGCACGATCAGGTCGTCGGCGAGAATCAGGCCCATCATCGCCACAGCGAAGAACGTGAGCAGCCCGAGGAATGGTCCGTGGCGCCCGCGCGGGAGATAGCCGGCCGAATAGGCCACCACGATCGCCCCGATGATCAGCACGATCAGGCCGAAGGCGAACGACAGCCCGTCCAGGCGCAGGCGCAGGGCGACGTCGAACGACGGCAGCCACGGCCACACCTCGGTCACGGAGTCTGCCGCGCCGCGGCCCTGCCACGCCCGCACGAGCACTCCGGCGCCCACCAGCAGTCCCGCTGCCGCGATCCAGCCCGCGCGCCGGCCGAGCGCCCAGCCCAAGGCGTACGCCACCGCGCACACGCCGAGCGTGAGCAGCAGGACCGCTGTGAGCATGAGGACCTTTCGGTCGATGTGGTGGTCTGACAAGGCTAGGGAATCACGCCACGCCGGCCCCATGGGGGCCAACCCTCACCTGGCATCGCGCCAGCATGCAGATCGCCGCTCGGACTTGAATCGTCCAGGGCAGGCCGGAATACGGTCGGCGACATGACAGTCGTCTCCTGGTCGCCGGAAGCGCCCCACGCCACCGACGCGACCGACCTCCTGGCGCAGCTGGAGACCGAACGGGAAGGCCTGAGCGGCGAAGAGGCGGCCAGGCGGGTGGAGGAGATCGGGCCCAACAAGCTGCCGGAGGCCGAGTCCGATCATCCCGTGGTGCGGTTCATCCGGCACTTCCACGACCCGCTGATCTATGTGCTGCTCGTGGCTGCGCTGGTGACCGCGCTGCTCGGGCACTTCGTGGACACGGCCGTGATCATGATCGTCGTGGTGTTGAACGCCACCAT
The DNA here is from genome assembly GCA_030544185.1 of Propionibacteriaceae bacterium. Next base: position 3,700 of record JAUNRO010000088.1, read on the forward strand.
CGGCTATGTGCAGGAGGGCCAGGCCGACAAGGCGCTGCAGGGGCTGCGCGACATGCTCTCGCCCGAGGCCCGGGTCCGCCGGGATGGTGACTGGCGAAAGATTGAAGCCGACCAACTCGTCCCCGGCGATGTGGTCCGGCTCCGGGCGGGAGACCGTGTTCCCGCCGATGCCCGCGTGCTCGAAGCGAACAACCTCGCCATCGAAGAGGCCGCCCTGACCGGCGAGTCCGAACCCGCCCAGAAGACCCCCGATCCTGTCGACGCGGACGCCGATCTGGGTGACCGCCACTCCATGGCGTACTCGTCCACCATGGTCACCTCCGGCTCCGGCCTGGGTGTCGTGACCGCGACCGGCCAGCAGACCGAGATCGGGCGCATCAACGAGATGCTGTCCGAGGTCGAGACGCTCGCGACACCGCTGACCCGGCAGATGAACAAGTTCGGCAAGGGCCTGACGAGCGTCATCGTCGGCCTCTCGGCGGTGCTGTTCGGGGTCGGCTGGTGGCTCCACGACTACGAGCTCGGCGAGTTGGTCATCGCGGCAGTCGGGTTCGCGGTGGCGGCCATTCCCGAGGGCCTGCCCGCGATCATGACGATCACCCTCGCGCGCGGTGTCCAGCTCATGGCCAAACGGCACGCCATCACCCGCCGGCTGGACGCGGTCGAAACCCTCGGCTCGGTGACCGTGATCTGCTCCGACAAGACCGGGACCCTCACCCGCAACGAGATGACGGTCACGAAGGCCGTCACGGTCGATGGTGACTATGAGGTGGAGGGGGTGGGGTACGCCCCGGAGGGCGAGATCACCTGCGAGGGGCAGGCGGTTGATCCGGGCGCGGAGCATGACCTGCGCTCGCTGGCGATCGTCGCGGGGCTGGCCAACGACGCCAAGGTCCAGGAGCGGGACGGCGAGTGGGTGCTGCTCGGGGAGCCGACCGATGGTGCGCTCCGGGCGTTCGCGGACAAGGCGGGGCTGGCGGATGACATCGCCGAGCGGGTGGCCGAGTTGCCGTTCGACTCCGAGAACAAGTTCATGGCCTCGCTCGATCAGTCCGATGCCGGGCTGCGGATTCACCTCAAGGGCGCTCCGGACCGGCTGCTCGATCGATGCGACCGCCAGGGCAGCGGGCTGTCGCGGACCACCGGCCTGGACCGGGAGCACTGGGAACAGCGCATCGACGAGGCGAGCAACGAGGGCCTGCGTGTCCTGGCGGCTGCCGCGCGTGAGGCCCCCGCTGGGATGGAAGCGATCGAGCTCGCGGACATCGATGAGGGCGGCTTCGTGTTCCTCGGGCTGTTCGGCATCGTGGACCCGCCGCGGCCGGAGGCGATCCAGGCGATCGAGGAATGCCAGGAAGCGGGCATCCGGGTCGTGATGATCACCGGCGACCACGCCGGGACCGCCAGCGCCATCGGCCGGGAGATGGGCATCGAAGCCGATTCCGTGGTCACGGGGACCGAGCTGGAGGACGCCGGCGAGGAGGACCTGGCCGACCTCGTCTGCGAGACCGACGTGTTCGCCCGGACGTCGCCGGAGCACAAGCTGCGGATCGTCTCGGCGCTGCAGGAGCGCGGCGAGGTCGTGTCGATGACCGGCGACGGGGTGAACGATGCGCCCTCGCTGAAGCGCGCCGATGTCGGCGTGGCGATGGGGATGAAGGGCACCGAGGTGACCAAGGAGGCCGCCGATGTCGTCCTCACCGACGACAATTTCGTCTCCATCACCGACGCGGTCAAGGAGGGGCGCACGATCTATGACAACCTCAAGAAGTCGATCGAGTTCCTGCTGCCCACCAACGGCGCCCAGGGCCTGGTGATCCTCGCGGCGATCATGGCCGGCATCATCCTGCCCCTCACCCCGCTGCAGGTGCTCTGGGTCAACATGGTCGTCTCGGTCACCCTCGGCCTCGCGCTGGCCTTCGAGCCGTCGGAGCCCGGTGTGATGAAGCGGCCGCCGCGCGATCCGCAAGGGTCGCTGCTGAACCCGCTCATGCTCGGCCGGATCGCCTATGTGTCGATCCTCATCGGCGCCCTGACGATGACCGTGTTCACGATCGAACGTGATCTGGGCTCGCCGCTCGAGATCGCGCGGACAACCGCCCTGACCACCCTCATCGTCGCCCAGGCGTTCTATTTGCTCAACGTGCGCTTCATCGGCACCACCAGCCTGCGCCCGCAGCTGTTGACCACCAACCCCATCGCGTGGATCGCCATGGCCGTCCTGGCGGTGCTGCAACTCGGCTTCGTCTATGCCCCGTTCCTGCACGAGCCCTTCGACACCGGGCCGCTGGAGCCGCGGCACTGGCTCGTCGCCCTGGCCGCCGGTGCCGTGCTGTTCGCGATCGTCGAAGTCGAGAAGGCCATCACCCGGCGGATTCCGGCCCTCCAGACGCACCAGCGCTGACCGTCATCGGGCATCGCCGCGCGGCGTCACCGGCGCCCGGTTCACGGCCCGGGGATAGGCTCGACGGGGGTCGACCCGGGTCAACCGAGGTCAGCCGGGCCAGCCGAAAGGGACGGATGTCGCTGCTCAGACGGACGATCGTGATCAACGCCGCCGTGATCACCGGCGCGTTCCTGGTGCTGCTGTTCTCCCCGATCGCGCTGACGTTCCCGCCCAATCCGCTGGAGATGGTCGTGCTCGGGATCGCGCTGGTCGCCCTGCTCACCGCGACCTCCTGGGCGATCCGCCGTTCGCTGCAGCCGCTGGCGACACTGTCGGCCGATATCGCCCGCGTCCGCAAGCTCGAGGACTCCACCCGGTTGCAGGTCGACGCGGCGCCGGAGGTGCAGGCGGTCGCGGAGGCCTATAACGGGCTGCTCGACCGCCTGGCCGCGGACCAGCGCGATCGCACCCGGCTGACGTTGGATGCGCAGGAGGCGGAGCGGAGCAGGATCGCGCGAGAGCTGCATGATGAGATCGGCCAGACGCTGACGTTCTCGCTGATCGGGCTCGCGAACGTGGTGGCCGATCATCCGGAGTGGGAGCCGGAGCTGGAACAGCCGCGAGAGAGCGTGCGCGGGGCGCTCGAGCAGGTCCGCGCGACGGCAGCGGCGCTGCGGCCCGGCGTCCTGGATGATCTCGGCCTGCGCGCCGCGCTCGAAGACCTCATCCTGCGCGTCGAACGGGACGCAGGGCTGCGGGTCGAGCGGGAGCTCAAGGGCGCGGAGGAGCTGACCGACGAGCAGGAACTCGTGGTGTTCCGCGTGTGTCAGGAGGCCCTCACCAACGTCGTGCGGCACGCCGACGCCCGGACGGCCTGGGTCAGCGTCACCGGTGCTGCCGGCGAACTCGTGCTCCGGGTCGCCGACGACGGGCGCGGCTTCGGTGGCCGGCACGGGGCCGGCATCGAAGGCATGGACGAACGCGCCTCGCTCGTCGACGGCATCCTGGGCGTACGCCAACGAACAGAAGGGGGCACCGAAGTGACCCTGACCATCCCGCGCGCTGCAGGTGCGCGATGAATCCCCCGGCGCGCGTGTTGCTGGCCGACGATCACACATTGGTGCGCCAGGGGGTGCGCCTCATGCTGGAGCGTGCGCCCGACCTGACCGTGGTCGCCGAGGCCGCCGACGGGCAGGAGGCGCTCCGCGCGATTCAGGCCGGTGGGATCGACCTCGCGGTGCTCGACGTGTCGATGCCACTGATGACGGGCCTCCAGGTCGCCGGCGCGGTGCAGCGCGACGGGCTGGCGGTGCCGATGCTGATGCTGAGCATGCACGAGAACGAGCAGTATCTGTTCGAGGCCCTGCGTTGCGGTGCCGCCGGCTATGTGCACAAGTCCGTCGCCGACCGCGATCTGCTCCAGGCGTGCCGGGCGGCGCTGCGCGGCGAGCCGTTCCTCTATCCGGGGGCGATGGCGACGCTCATCCGGGAATATCTCAAGCAGCCCGCCGACTCCGTGCCCAGAGTGCTCACCCCGCGGGAGGAGGAGATCCTGAAGCTGGTGGCCGAGGGCTATGCCACGCGGGAGATCGCCGACATGCTCGTCATCTCCCCGAAGACCGTCGAACGGCACCGGGCGAACATGCTGGAGAAGCTCGGCATGAAGGACCGCGTCGAGCTCACCCGCTATGCGATCCGCATGGGGCTCATCGAGCCCTGATCAGCCCGCTCACCCGGTGTTCGCGCCCAGCAGGCCGCCGACGACATAGGTGACCGCCATGCCGAGCGCGCCGCCGATAACGACCCGCAGAATGGCCCGGCTGACCGGTGCCCCGCCGAGCCGAGCGCTGCTGAACCCGGTCAGCGCCAGCGCGAAGATGACCACCATGAACGTCACCGGAATCCGGATCGCCGCTGGGGCGAGAACCACGGCCAGCACGGGCAGCAGGGCGCCCAGGGTGAACGCAATCGCCGAGGCGAAGGCTGCCTGCCACGGGCTGGTGAGCTCCTCGGCATCGATGCCCAGCTCGACCCGCAGGTGAGTGGCCAGCGGATCCTTCGCGGTGAGTTCGGTGGCGACCTGGTGGGCGGTCGCCGGGGTCAACCCGAGGTCCTCATAAAGTCCGACCAGCTCTCTGAACTCCGCCTCCGGTGCGTGGCGCAGTTCCGCCTGTTCCTTCGCGATCAGTGCCCTCTCGGTATCGCGCTGGGTGGAGACCGAGACATATTCGCCGACGGCCATCGACACGGCACCGGAGAGGAGGCCGGCGATGCCGGCGGTGAGGATCGCGGCGGTGTTCGCCGGTGCGGCCGCGGCGACACCCACGACGAGGCCCGCGGTGGAGACGATGCCATCGTTGGCGCCGAGGACCGCTGCACGCAGCCTGTTCAGCAGCCCACCGACATCGGAGTGGTGCGGCTCATGCGGGGGATGTTCCTTGCTCACGCTGCCGATCTTGCCCCCTGGGGCCCAGGCGTGGCGAAAGGGTCGCAGACTGGAGCCATGACTGTGACTCAGGGCCGCCACGAACTCAGCCAGACCGACGGAGATCTGCTCATCCACACCACCTGCGAGGGGCCTGCCGCGCGCCTCGGCCACGACCTGGCGATCATCGTCCAGCGCTGGCAGGCGACGGTCGACGTCGGCGCCGACCCCGCCGACTGCAGCCTCGACGTGACGGCGGAACTCGATTCCCTCGCGGTCCACAACAGCCGCGGCGGCGCCAAGGCGATGTCGGACGGGGATCGCCGGGAGATCGAGCGCAACGCCGAGAAGGCCCTGCACGTTGTGAAGCATCCCGTCCTGCGCTTCGTCTCGAGCGAAGTCACCGGTTCCTGGCACGAAGGGGAGGTGACGGGTGACCTCAGCCTCAACGGCCGCACGGAGCAGCAGACGTTTCAGATCGTCGCGCTCGACGGTTCATTCCGCCTCGGCGGTGAGATCACGCAGAGCCGATTCGGGATCAAGCCCTTCAGCATGATGGTCGGCGCCCTGCGCGTCGCCGACACGGCCGTCATTGAGGTCACCCTGCGACTGCCGCACGCCTGAGCCTCAGTCCTGAAGCTCGACCGCCTCCGGCTCGGTGGGCTCGTCGGAATCCTCCTCGGGCTTGAACGTCGTCAGCTGGATGAGGTTGCCGCACGTGTCGTCGAGCACCGCAACCCGCACGGGCCCCATGTCGACCGGTGCCTGGGTGAAGATCACGCCCTCCGCGGTTAGCCGGGCGTACATCCCATCCACGTCCGTCACCACGAAACTGTTGAACGGGATCCCGTCGGAGACCAGCGCCTGCTTGAAGGTCTTCGCCGCCGGATGCGCGTCGGGCTCGAGGACCAGCTCGACGCCGTCGGGAAAGATGTCGCTGACCACGGTCAACCACCGGTATTCACCCGCCGTCACATCCGTCTTCGCCACGAACCCCAGCTTCTGGGTATAGAACGCCAGCGCCTTGTCCTGATCATCGACATAGACGCTCGTGGTGCTGATGATGGGCATCGCTCGTCCTTTCGCGGTGGTGTCCGGGATCAGCCTACGCGGCCGCGGCCGGGCGGCGGCTGCGATGCTGGGGGTCTGAGGTCTGTCCGTGAGGGCCGGCTGGCCCGAGCGCGTCACGCAACGCAGCCAACAACGAGCGAGGGGAATCCGTCGTGTCCGAGATGATCGCCGGCATGAGCATCCCCGACAGCCCACTGGCCCGCGAGGCCACCGAGCTCGTGCGGGATGCGGCGAACGACCTCGTCTTCCACCACTCGCGCCGGGTATTCCTGTTCGGATCTCTGCGTGGGCAGGAGCAGAGGCTCGACTATGACCCCGAACTGCTCTATGTCGGCGCGATGTTCCACGACCTCGGGCTCACGGAGCAATACGGCACCACCCACCAGCGCTTCGAGATCGATGCCGCCGACGAGGCCCGCCGGTTCCTGATCCGACACGGGATCGACGGTGAGTCAGCAGACCGCGTCTGGGCCGCCATCGCGCTCCACACCACGCCCGAGATCCCGCTCCACATGGCACCCGAGATCGCGTTGGTCACCCGGGGTGTGGAGTTGGACGTGCTCGGCATCGGCTATGACGCGGTGACCGACGAGCAGCGGGCGGCGGTCATTGCAGCTCATCCGCGGCCGAACTTCAAGGAGCAGATCCTCGCGGCCTTCACCCACGGTCTCCGGGAGCGACCCGGCACGACCTTCGGCAACGTGAAGGCCGACGTCCTGGCGCCTTTCCTGCCGAGCTTCGAGCGCACTGATTTCGTTGAGGTTATCCGGAGCTCCGACTGGCCCGAGTGAGGACTCAGGCCCCTGGTGCGGACGTCGTGTCGCCGAAGCTCGCCATGGTGCGCACAATCCACGTTTAGCGCGAGGGTCGGCAGGGCTGACAAGGGGAAACGGGGCCGGGTCGAGGCACTGGACGGGGAATGCTGCACGAGCTTCTCAATCTGCAGCCTCGTGGCGCCCCCGTTCCTGCATCGTCGCCCCATTGTGTGCCGACCGGCCCCCCCGGCCCGGGGGGGCCGGCGGCCCACCATGGGGGACCCAGGCCGGAGTGGGGGGGGGTGGGGGGGGGAAGGGGCGCC
>JAUNRO010000089.1 GCA_030544185.1 Propionibacteriaceae bacterium
GACCGGAGGCGCCGGCTGCCTCGCCGACGCCAACGGCGCCGACTCTAGCGATGAATGACCGACGATTCGTGGTGGTCCTGCTCATCCTGAATCTCCTTGCTGATGATCTTGTCGAGTTCCCGGCGCGACCCCACCGTCCACGCCTCGACCAGCTGGCCGGAGCGCGAATAGGAGAGGACAGCAGGGCTTGTGTCAATGCCGATCTCGTCAACGAGACCGGTCTCGTGGTCGAGATAGGTCGTGGGCGAAGCGAGGCGGTATTCCTCGACGAAACGACGCTCAAGATCCGGCTCGCCGGTCACCAGGATGGCGATTCCTTGAGCAGCCAGCCCGCGCGGATCGAGCGCGGGGGCAATCTTGTGGCAGGACTGGCAGCTGGTGCTGAACACCACCAGGCGGTTCATGCCCGCGGTGCGGAGCTGGTAGGGCTGGTCCGGGTTGTATTTCTGCGTGTCCAGCACGCCCGGCTCGTCATCCAGCTGGAGGTGCTCCCGGAGCTGTTTCACCTGCGAGGCCAGTTCCGCGACCGTGGCGAACAGCACGACCAGGAACAGGGCCAGCAGGACGCAGACAGCCGAAAGGATCACGATGGTCACGGTCATGGCGGAGGGCCTTTCTCAGTTGAACAGCAGGCGTTCGTGGCGAAGCCGGCCGAGGGCGCGGACAGCCGTCCCGGCGGCGCGCCCGAGGGCGACGGCCACCATGACGAGCAGAGTTGCCGCCTCGACGACCGGGGCACCGGTGGGTCGGGGCGTGGCGATGACCGCCGCGGCGATCAACCACACCGGCAGCAGTGCCACGTGGGTCCAGCCCAGGTGACGGTCCTTGCCGTCGGTCCGGGCACCGAAGCAGTTGCAGACGATCCGTTCGCGACGCACCAGGGCGATCGCTCCTGCCGCCGCGAAGGCCACCCCGAGCACTGCGACGAGCACCGCAGCGACTCGGGTGAGCCCCGGAGCCAGGCACGCGACGACAGCCGCGATCTCCAGCAGGAGAACGCCACCAGCGATCAATCGAGCCAGGTTTCGGGAGAACGAGAGCCCCAGCGTTGCCTGAACTGTATCAGTGAATTTGCTGAACGTCGCACCCTTGCTTTGCGCTGCCCAGAACAGCACGGCGGCAATCGCGCAGCTGACGACCAAGCCGGCAACCGGTGTCACCAAATCGGTCAACACTAGGGACATAGCACCTCCTCAAGGTGTCACGCACGCTATGAACAGGGCTTTGCAGCGTCAAGCCGAACGGCATCTCTCTTCCCGTTCCGGAGAAAAATCGTTCAGTATCCGGTAAGAGTTCTCAGTTTCAGCTCGGAGAGATTTGCCCGCCCAGGTGCCAAGTTGCAACCGCGAATACTGATTCGAGGACGCGGCTCAGGGCGCGGGGATGTCCACCATGACGAGGGAGTTGATGCCCTCATCGCTGATGACGAAGAACGAACGCCCGGGCGGCATCTCGATCGACACCCACCCGGTCGCCGACTGCCCGGCCTTGAGCTCCTGGGGCCGGATCGGTTCCTTGCCGGAGCCGATGCCGGACAGGTATTCGTTCTTGTTCACGTCATAGGCCGCGAAAAAGTCCGGTGTGATGAACAGCGACCCCTCCGCGGCGTCATAACGGACCTCGAGGTTCAGATATTGCCGGCCCTGGCTCGTGGGCAGATCGCCCTCGGTCGACCACTCGTGACGCACGACCATGACCGAGCCCTTGCCATAGAGGCCTTCGATCTGGACGCGCTGGCCGATCGCGGCCGTCTGCAGGGGCGCGGGCGTACCCTCCCGCGGCGCCAGCGTCGTCAATGGCTCCGGCCCGGCATTGCTCCGCTCCGCGGGATCGCCGAGCTCCATCCGGACCCAGATGAATCCACCGATCAGCAGCGCCAGGAAGAGCACACCGCCGCCGATGAGCATCGGCAGCGGATAGCTGCGCGCGGGCGCGGCGGGCGGTTCCTCCGGCGCGACCAGGTGGTCGCGGGGGTATTCGCGGTCGCCGGGCAGGAACTCTTTGTCGTTCCCGTCCTCGGCCGCCGCCGGCGCGAAGTCGGGTCGGTCATCGGAGCTGGGCACGTCCGCGAGTCTAACCGGGCTGGCGCCCCTCACTGTCCAGCTCATCGGCGTCGACGATCCGGTAGGCGTAGCCCTGCTCCGCCAGGAATCTCTGCCGGTGCTGGGCGAAGTCCTCATCCACGGTGTCGCGGGCGACCACGGCATAGAACCGCGCCGTCAGGCCGTCTTTGGGGCGCAGCAACCGGCCGAGCCGCTGGGCCTCCTCCTGACGGGATCCGAACGCGCCGGAGACCTGGATCGCGACCTGGGCGGTCGGCAGGTCCACCGAGAAGTTCGCGACCTTCGAGACCACGAGCAGGTCGAGCGTCCCGTTCCGGAAGTCCGCATAGAGCTGTTCACGGCGTTTCGTCGACGTCTCGCCCTTGATCACCGGTGCCCCGAGGGCTTCGGCGATCTCGTCCAGCTGGTCGACATATTGGCCGATGACGAGGCGGGGTACGCCGGCATGGCGCCGCGCCAGATCGAGCACCGTCTCGGTTTTCGATGCGGCGGTGGCGGCGAGGCGATAACGCACGTCGGGATCGGCCAGGGCGTACGCCATCCGCTCATCCGGACTCAGCGTCACCCGCACCTCCACGCAATCCGCGGGAGCGATCCAGCCCTGCGCCTCGATCTCCTTCCACGGGGCATCGAAGCGCTTCGGACCGATCAGGGAGAACACATCGCCCTCGCGCCCGTCCTCGCGGACCAGGGTCGCGGTCAGCCCGAGCCGGCGACGGGCCTGCAGATCCGCGGTCATCCGGAACACCGGGGCGGGCAGCAGGTGGACCTCGTCATAGATCACCAGCCCCCAGTCGCGCGCGTCGAACACCTCCAGGTGCGGATGGATCCCGTTCCGCTTGGTCGTGATCACCTGATAGGTCGCGATCGTGACGGGCCGGATCTCCTTGCGGGCGCCCGAATATTCGCCGATCTCGTCGGGGGTCAGAGCGGTACGCCGCAGCAGCTCATCGCGCCACTGCCGCGCCGAGACCGTGTTGGTGACCAGGATCAGCGTCGTCGACTGCGCCCGGGCCATCGCGGCGGCGCCGACCACGGTCTTGCCCGCCCCGCAGGGCAGGACAACCACGCCGGAGCCGCCGTGCCAGAACGCGTCCGCCGCCTGCTCCTGATAGGCACGCAGCTCCCAGGCCGGTCGGTTGTCGCGGGGGGTGTGGTCGAGGGTGATCGGGTGCGCCTCGCCGTCGACATAGCCGGCGAGATCCTCGGCGGGCCAGCCGAGCTTGAGCAGGACCTGCTTGAGGTGACCGCGTTCGGAGGGGTGGACAGCGACGGTCTCGGGATCGATCCGCGCGCCGAGCAGGCCCTTCACCTTCGCCGAGCGCATCACCTCGGTGAGCACGGGGACATCGGAGCTGGTCAGCACCAGCCCCTGGGTGGGGTGCTTCTCGATCCGCAGCCGGCCATAGCGGGCCATCGTGTCGGTGATGTCGATGAGCAGCGAGGACGGCACGGGATAGCGCGAATAGGTGATGAGCGTGTCCACGACCTGCTCCGCATCGTGCCCGGCGACACGGGCATTCCACAGCCCCAGCGGCGTGAGCCGATAGGTGTGGATGTGCTCCGGCGCGCGTTCGAGCTCGGCGAACGGGGCGATCGCGATCCGGCACGCCGCCGCGTCGGGGTGACTCACCTCGAGCAGCAGCGTCCGGTCGGATTGCACCACCAGCGGACCCATGGGCGGGGAGTCTAGTCCGGCGAGTCCGTCAGCGATCGCGCCGCGGTGACCCGCCCGAGGGGCAGCGACACCTGCACACCCCCGCCGGCCAGCCGCACCATCCCGTCCGCCAGCTCGACCGGGACCGCGACGCTGCGGGTGCGCGTGCCGTCGGCGGCGACGTAGTCCACCTCGACCTGCCGGGATTCCCGTGCGGCGAGGGTGAGGACGGTGAGGGTCTCCTCGGTGAGCTCCGCGGTGCGCCGGGCGGCGCGGCGGGCGTGGAGGGCGGCGGTGTTGCGGGGGATGTCGGGGGGAGTACGCCGGGTCCGTGCCGGGGCGGGTGGGCGGCGCGGCGCCGGGGTGGCGAGCAATTCCCCGGCGGCGTTCTCGGCGCCCGGGGTGAGCCCGACGGACCGCAGCAGAGTGACGATTTCGGCGGGGTCGGCGGCGGCGATCAGTGTCTCAGGTCCGACCTGGCGCAGGCCGAGCTCCTCGGCGCCGGGGTGGGCGAGGACGGTGCTCAGCCGCGCGGGGTCGTCGATGCGGACATAGGAGCGGGCCGCCCCGACCCGGACCGTGCCGTGCCGGCGGGCGACATCGCCGACGAGGTAGCGCAGCGGCTGGGGCACGCCGGTGCGGGAGTGTGCGGTGAGCCAGTCCTCGAGGTCAGAGCTGTTCCAGCCGGCGTCGAAGGCGCGGCGCACCGACGACGCCGAGAACCGGAACACCCCGCCCCCGCCGCGGGACTCGACGTCGGCCATCAGCGCCAGCGCGGCGGCGGTCGGCCGGTCCAGCGGTCCGGTAGCGACCGCGGTCAGGTCGCCCTGGAGGATCAGGTGGTCGACGAGTTCGGGGAACAGCGCCGCGGTCTCGGGCGCCAGCTCGCCGCTCAGGGCGGTGACCAGGGCCGAGGCCTGGCCGAGCGCGGTGAGCCCGAGCCATTCGGCCTCGGCGAGGACCGCGGCGACGAGGGCGGCCGGGTCAGTGCTGCGGGCGAGGGCGGGGCGGTGCCACGCCGTCCAGGCGGAGAGCCGGTCGGCATCGATCGCATCGCCCGGGCCCAGCCGGTCGAGGATCGCGCGCCGGGCCTGCGGTGCCCAGCCCGCGTCCTGGTCCGGGAGCAGGGCCCGGCCACCCTCGGCCCGGGCCGCCGCCGCCCAGCGTGGGGCACCGACCCAATCCCGCAGCACCTGGGCATATCGCGCGGCCGAACCCGACCCCAGCCACCGGTCGAACGCCTCGGTCGCGACGACGGCCGGACCGGTCGGTGTGACCAGGCCCGCGGCGTACGCCACCTCGAGCGCGAACGACGCCTTGTCGACCGGCGCATCCACCGCCCGGGCGAGCGCGGTCAGATCCCGGCTGGCGAGTCCACCGGTGCGCAGCGGCGCGGGCGTCCGCCGGGTCAGCTCGTCGAGCAACCCCTCGAGCTGGTGGACGAACTCAAACGCGGCGCCGACCGCGGCCGAGTCGATGATCCGCGCCGCCCGCGGACCAGGTGTGGGTGCCGGCGGCTCGGGGAGCGGTTCGCGGAGGAATCCGCCGCGCAGGTGCAGCGCGACCTCGCGGGGCAGAATGACCGTATTCGGGTCGTGCGCACGGAGCAGGCCCCGGGTGAGCAGATGCTCGATCGGGGTGGCCGGCTCGGTCACGATCCGGTCGGCGTTGCGGACCGAGCCGGTGGGCGGACCCCAGGTGAGCTTGTGGAGTACGCCGAGGGCGGCTTCGGGGAGACCGGTCAGCGCAGCCTCGATCGCGGCGGTGGTCAGGGGCTCCGGCGACGGGTCCGCCAGCCCGCCCGGAAAGGGGGCGAACGCGTGCTCGAGACAGTGGTCGAGGGTGCCGGCCGAAGGAGTGCGGGGCCACACCAAGGCCAGCCCGGCCAGTCGCCCCAGTGCGGGACCGGGATCGAAGCCCAGCCAGGCGCCCACCGCCTCGGCGTCCGGGTCGGGCAGCGCGGCAATCGCCTCGGCGGTCGCGAGTTCGGGGGCGGTGAGCGCATCGAGCGCGCGCCGCACAGAGGCGGGGGCCGTCGCCCGGGCGGCGAGGTCGCTCAGATCGGCGGGCGCGGGGACGCAGAGATCGGGCCGCTCGCGCAGGAGCGCGGAGAGCGCAGGCTCGTCGAAGCCAGAGAGTGCGTCGGCGAGAACGCGCATCAGTCCCAGCCGCTGGCGCGTCGAGGAGCGGGGTATTCGGGCTGCTCACCCGCGGCGAGAGCCTGCCACACGATCGCGAGCACGCTCGCCAGCACCAGCCAGCACACGACGGTGCTGACGGCCTGCACCAACTGGAAATAGTCGATGAGCGAGACCGGGGAGAAGACCAGGCCGACCACGATCGTCGTGCCGAGTCCGCCGGCGCCGACCAGGAAGGCGAGGCGGACCCAGTGCCGCCGATAGGCGATGCGGCTGGAGGTGAAGAAGGCGAGCACGAACATCAGTGGCGACAGCCAGCCGAACAGCGGCACCGCCATCGCGAGCCCGCCGATGAGGAGCGTGACGAACGTCGGTGTGGTGACGGCGTTGAACACCTCGCCGAAACGCGGTGACGGCTCCTGCTCGGTGGGGGCGGGACCCGGCGGCAGCCATTCCGCCTGCGGGGCCGGGCCCGGTCCCGCAGCGAGGCCGGGTGGTGGTGGGGAGCCCGCGATGTGGATCGGTGTCCGCGGATCGGAGCCACCGGCGGTGGGCGCCAGGCCGCCGACGGGCGGACCGGTCGGTGGCGCCCAGTCGCCGGGCTGCACGTGATAGTGCACGACCGTCCCCCACGCCGAGTCCGCCTCGGTCATGGCGCTCGCGGCAACGGCATAAGGCTCGTTGGGGTCCCGGTGCGGTCCGGTGTCCGGGTGGTGCTGGGCGAGCGGGGCGATCTGTTCGCGTTGATCGAAGGCGGGGGCGATGAGGGGAGCGCCGGCGGAGTGGATCTGACGCTCGGGGGCCTTGTCCAGGGGGCGGACGGCCGCTGGCGCGGCGAACACGTCGGGGCGCGCAGCCGGCGCGTACTCCGGTCCGTCCTCCCAGGTAGCCATGGGCGCAATCCTAGACGTGACGCGGCAGCGTGCGCCGGTGCGGTGAGTCGTCCTGGTTGGCGTGCGTGGGTCAAACCCCGGCGCGCAGGGCAGGGACCCCGGCTAGACTGGGCGCTGGCCCCGGCACTTGGTCCGGGGCTCTGCGTTCTGGTTTCACAAGTGAGGTTGAAGTGCCGGTTGGCAAGGTCCGCTTCTATGACGCGGAAAAGGGTTTCGGCTTCCTGACCAAGGAAGGCGGCGGCGACGTCTATGTGCGCAGCAGCGCGCTGCCGGACGGCGTGACAAGTCTGCGGCCCGGACAGAAGGTGGAGTTCGGGGTGGTTGACGGACGCAAGGGCGAACAGGCTCTGTCGCTCACGCTGCTGGAGGCCCCGCCATCGCTGTCGAAGGCTTCGCGCAAGCGCCCGGAACAGCTCGCGGTGATGACCGAGGATCTCATCAAGCTGCTCGACGGGATCGGCGCGGGCTATCGCCGCGGTCGCCACCCAGATTCCCGGCATGCACACAAGATCGCGCAATTGTTGCGTGCTGTGGCGGACGAGTTGGAACTCTGAGGGAGGCACCCCCAGAATGGCTGAGGTGACGGAGCAGAAGATTCAGACCCGCCGCGCGCGGCCCCCCAAGTTGGACCCGGCCTGCGCCGAGGCGGTGGACCTCGCTCGGGAGACGGCGCTGGCGGCGGCCCCGGTCACCCAGACGGTCGGCGATCATCTCGGTGTCGTTGCCGAGGCCGACCGGGTCGTGACGCACTATTTCGCGTCGACCCATCCGGGCTATCGGGGCTGGCGCTGGGCGGTGACCGTGGTGCGTGCCTCCCGGGCCAAGAAGGTCACGGTCGACGAGGTCGTGCTGCTGCCCGGTGACGATTCCCTCCTGGCGCCCGAATGGGTGCCGTGGGCCGATCGGATCGAGGCCGGCGACGTCGCGCCGGGCGTGCTCATGCCCACGCCGGACAACGATCCGCGGTTGGAGCCGGGCTATACGGCGGGGGAGTACGCGGCGGATCTCGAGCCGGCTGAGGCCTCCGCCATGCGCGCGGTCGTCGCCGAACTCGGGCTGGGCCGCGAGCGGGTGCTCTCCGCGCAGGGTCGCGACGAGGCCGTCGAGCGCTGGCTGGATTCCGACGGCGGACCGGAGAACGAGATGACCCGGCAGGCGCCGGCCAACTGCGTCACCTGCGGCTATTTCCTGCGGCTCAGCGGCAGCATGGGTGTGCTGTTCGGGGCGTGTGCGAACGAATATTCGCCCTCGGACGGGCGGGTCGTCAGCATCGACCACGGCTGCGGTGGCCACTCCGATGTCGTCGCGCCCGAGCGGTCCAGCGAACTCCCCGCACCGATCTGGGACACGATCTCGACCGAGGACACGCTGTTCGACTAGGGGCACCACAACGGATCCGTAGTTCCGGTCGACCCAGCCGCGGCGACGAGGCTTCGACAGTCCGCTGATTGTGCACGCGCCGACCCGGCGCACCCCAGGCCCTAGCTTGGGGCCATGGCACTCGACACTCCCACCGCGACCGCACCCCGGGGCGCGCTGGATCGTTGGTTTCACATCACCGAACGGGGCTCCACTGTCGGCCGTGAGTTCCGCGGCGGGATCGTCACGTTCTTCACGATGGCATACATCATTGCGCTGAACCCCCTCATCATCGGCACCACCCCGGACGCGACGGGCCATCTGATCTCGGGATTGCCGGCGACCCCGGAGAACATGGGGCCGACGATTGCGATGGTCGCCGCGGGGACCGCGCTGATCGCGGGGGTGATGACGATCGCGATGGGCGTGATCGGGCGCTTCCCGCTCGGGCTGGCGGCGGGCCTGGGGCTCAATGCCTTGCTCGCCTATGTGATCGCGCCGAAGATGACGTGGCCGCAGGCGATGGGCCTGGTCGTGTGGGAGGGCGTGCTGATCACGATTCTCGTGCTGACCGGCTTCCGGACGGCGGTGTTCCGCGCGGTGCCGCGGTCGCTGCGCGCCGGCATCGCGGTCGGCATCGGCTTGTTCATCGCGTTCGTCGGCCTGCTGGACGCCGGCATCGTGCGCAAGCCCGAAGGCGCCCCGCCGGTCGAGTTCGGCATCGGCGGCTCGCTCATGGGCTGGCCCGTGGCCGTGTTCGTGATCGGGCTGGCGCTGGCGGCAGTGTTGTCCGCCCGGCGGGTGCCCGGGGCGCTGCTGATTGCGATCGGCGCGTCGACGGTCCTGGCGATCATCGTGGAATCGGTGTTCCGCATCGGGTCGATGACCGATGCGACCGGCGCGGTGGTCAACCCCACGGGCTGGAAGCTCAACGTGCCCGAGATCCGGGAGTTGTTCTCGCTGCCGGATCTGTCGCTGCTGGGCCGGGTGGATCTGTTCGGCGGGTTCACGGCGAACGGTGTGGAATTCGGCGCGGTGCTGATGATCGTGCTGCTGATCTTCTCGCTGCTCCTCGCCGACTTCTTCGACACGATGGGCACGGTCGTGGCGGTGGGCGCTGAGGGCAAGTTGCTCGACGACGCCGGCAACCCACCCCACCTGACGCAGATCCTGCTGGTCGACTCGGCCGCAGCGATCGCCGGTGGTCTGGGCTCGGTGTCGTCGAACACCTCCTATGTCGAGTCCGCCGCGGGCGTCGGCGAGGGCGCGCGCACGGGGCTGGCGTCGGTCGTGACTGGCGGGGCTTTCCTGGTCGCAGTCTTCTTGGCGCCGCTGGTGAATGTGGTGCCGTCGGAGGCGGCGACGCCGGTGCTGGTGTTCGTCGGGTTCCTCATGATGAGCCAGGTCAGCGCCGTGGACTGGGACGAGATCGAGGACGGGCTGCCGGCGTTCCTGACGATCGCTTTGATGCCGTTCGCGTTCTCCGTCACCACCGGCATCGGCGCGGGCTTCATCTCCTACGTCGCGCTCAAGGTCGCCCGCGGGAAGTTCCGTCAGGTGCATCCCCTGATGTATGTCGTCGCAGTCCTCTTCGTCATCTACTTCATTCAGGGGCTGATCGGACAGGCCGTCGGCTGATCGGCTCAGGTGAGCGCCTCGGTCAGCTTTGACACGGTGTCGGCGGACGTTCCCGCGGGAACGTGGGCGGCATCGCCTTGGCGGACCGAGCGCAGCTCGCGGTGCCGGGTGAAGAACGCGCCGGGATCGTGGGGGGTGAGCACGAGCACCGCCCGCGTACGCCCGTGCCGGCCGGTTGCCGACTCCGCGCTCACCGAGGCAAGTTCGGACCGGTCAATGACCGTCGATACCCGGTGAAAGCGGTCGATGCGGATCTCCTCGGGCCCCACCGTGACCGAGCGCGCTCGCTTCTCCGGGCCGCCCACGAGCGCGAGGGCAGTCGCCCCGATCACCAGCAGCACCGCGGCATAGATGCCGTGATAGCTCTCGACCGACCACCACATGAAGCCCGCGATCACCAGGGCGCCGATGGCCAGGACGAGGCCATAGGTCAGGCGGCTGAAGCCGCGGGTGGTGATTGTCCGCGCGGAGATCGGGTCGAGGTCGGGCACGTGGACGAGGGTAGCGTGGCAGGGTGAATCCTCGTGTCCGCCGGTTCATTGTGTCCGGGGTGTTGGTGGCCCTCGTCGGCATCGTGCTGGTGGCCGCATTGATCAGTTCGTGATCCCTGGTTAGGCGAGTAGGCTTTCGCCCAGCCTCTCGGAAGCGAACGATGACACGAACGATCGACCCCGCGCGTCAGCCACTGCTGCACCGCCTGCTGGGCTCGGTTGTCGCGGTTCTGCTCGTGTGTTGCCCACCGGCCCTTCCGGCGTACGCCGAGCCGACGATCAGCACCGGCCTCGCGTTCACGATCGTCGATCCGCGGGTGACCGATTCGACCGGTCTCGCCCGCGACACCACCAACAACGTCTTCTGGACGGCCAACCCGAACGAGGCCGTGGCCTATGCGATC
>JAUNRO010000090.1:0-4286 GCA_030544185.1 Propionibacteriaceae bacterium
TCTCGGTGTCGGGCAGCGTCACGAGCCGGAAGTGGTCGGGCTCGAACCAGTTGAACCCCCGCCCGTGAGTCACGAGGATGTGCTTGGCCCGCAACAGGTCGAGCACGAACTCCTGGTCGTCGTCGATCGGATAGACCTCCGGATCGAGCCGCGGGAAGCAATACAGCGCGCCGAACGGCTCGGTGCAGGAGACTCCCGGGATGTCATTGAGCAGCTTCCAGGCGAGCTTCGACTGGTCATAGAACCGGCCGCCGGGGACGATCAGTTCGTTGATCGACTGATAGCCACCAAGCGCGGTCTGGATCGCGTGCTGAGCCGGGACGTTCGCGCACATGCGCATGTTGGCCAGCAGTGTCAGGCCCTCGAGGAAGTCCTCGGCACGTTCGTGCGGGCCCGAGACCATCACCCAGCCCGCGCGATAGCCGCACACCCGATAGGCCTTCGACAACCCGGAGAACGTCAGGCACAGCACATCATCGCCGCAGAACTCGGCGGCGTGGCGGTGCACGGAGTCGTCGAAGATGATCTTTTCATAGATCTCGTCCGCCATCACCACCAGATCATGGCGGCGGGCGATGTCGATGAGGGCCTTGAGCGTCGCCTCCGAATAGACCGCGCCGGTCGGGTTGTTGGGGTTGATCAGCACCAGCGCGTGGGTGTTCTCGGTGATCTTGGACTCGATATCGGCGAGATCGGGCGCCCAGTTGTTCTCCTCGTCACAGCGGTAGTGCACCGCGGTCCCCCCGGACAGCGCCACCGCCCCGGTCCACAGCGGATAGTCCGGCGCGGGGATGAGGATCTCGTTGGGCTCGTCCACGAACGCCTGGAGCACCATCGTGATCAGCTCCGAGACGCCGTTGCCGATGAAGACGTCCTCGACGGTGGTCTTCTGCAGCCCGCGGGACTGATAGAACTGCGCCACCGCGGTCCGGGCCGAATAGATCCCCTTGGAATCCGAATAGCCTTGGGAGTCCGGCAGGTGGTGCATCATGTCGGCGAGGATCGCCTGCGGCGCCTGGAAACCGAACGGCGCCGGGTTGCCGATGTTGAGCTTGAGGATCTTGTGCCCCTCGGCCTCCAGCCGCTGCGCCTCGGTGAGGATCGGGCCGCGGACGTCATAACGGACGCCGGCCAGCTTGCGGCTCTGGATGATCTTCTTCATGGATCGCCACCTTTCGCTCTGCCGCGCCATTCTGCCCCCTCGGCGCACGCCCGGCTCGGCATATCCCCATGCTGGCGCGGCGCCCGCCCGAAGGCGCCGGCAACCAGGGCCGGATTCAGCCGGTCGAAAGGGCCTCGTCGATGCCGGACTCATAGGGGCCGAGCAGCGGCGATCGCCTCGTCACCACGTCGAGGACCATCTTCACGCTCGCCCCGATCTCCCGCAGCTGGCCATAGCGCCAGACCGGGCCGTAGTTCGTGGTGTAGTCCCCGACACCGTCCGCATCGACCCCGATCAGCCGGCAGGTGGTGATCGCCCGCGGCAGGTGATAGCCCTGCGTGACGACGATCAGCCGGTCGACCCCGAAGATCCGCTTCGCCCGCACACAGGAGTCATAGGTGTCGAACCCGGCATAGTCCGCGACCACCTTGCCCGCCGGCACCCCCTTGCGGATCAGATAGTTCCGCATCCCGTCGGGCTCGTTGTAATGCTCATCGCCGTTGTCCCCCGAGACCAGGATCGCGCGCACCTTGCCGGCGTCATAGAGCCGCTTGGCCGCATCCAGCCGCCCCTTCAGATAGGGCGAGGGCGTGCCATCGGGATAGATCTGCGCGCCGAGCACGAGCGCCACCGGGGCCTCGGGCACCGACCGGACGGTGAAGGTGTGCGGTCGGGCAGAGACCGTCGCGTACGCCGCGGGTCCGCCGACCACGGCAAGTCCAGCGAGGCCGAGGGCCCCGACGGTCAGCAGGGCACGACGCAGAGAGAAAGCCACGCGACCGAGTGTAGGCGGGCGTGGGGCGCGGGCCGCTAGCGCGATCCGCGGGAGCGGCGCGGACGGGCCCTGGCGCGGGGCGGGCGCGGTCCGGGATCGTCGGAATAGGACTCATAGCTGGTCTGGGCGGTGCGCTTCACTCCCGTGAGAACGAAGCCGAGCAGCGTCGCATGGATGCGGTCGAGGTGTTCCCGGCAGCGGGTCACGTCGTCCTCGATGGCCACATCGGTGCCGACGACGAGCGCCACACCGTCCACCTTCTGCGCCAGGACCGACGCATCGGTGACCGACAGCAGTGGCGGGGTGTCGAAGATCACCCGGTCGAACCGCGAGGTCAGCGCGGCGATCAGGGCGTCCATCGCATGGGAACCGAGGAGCTCCGAGGGGTTCGGCGGCACCCGGCCCGCACCGAGCACGGTGAGGTTGCGGCCCCCGACCGGCTGGAGGACGTCCTGGAGCCGGGTCTCGCCGATGAGGACGTTGGTGAGGCCCGCCGAGGCGTCCATGCCGAGATAATTGAGCGCCCGCGGGCGCCGCAGGTCGGCCTCGACCAGGCAGATGCGTTCCTCGGTCTCACCCATGACCAGCGCGAGGTTGGCGGCCACGGTCGACTTGCCCTCCTGGGGGTTCGACGAAGTCACCACGATCGTCTTCAATGCCTGGTCGGCGCTGAAGAACTGCAGATTGCTGCGCAGCGACCGATAGGCCTCGGCCTCCCGGCCCACCGGATCGGTCTCCACGACCAGCGGGTCGGCGTTCTTGGGACGCAACCGCAGGGTGCCGATGACGGGCACGTCGAAGACCTCGCGGACTCGTTCCTCACTGCGCAGCCGGGTGTCGGACTGCTCGCGGATCGCGGCCAGCACCACGCCCAGGGCCAGGCCGATGGCGAGGCCGGCGAGGATGTTGCGGGGGATGTTCGGGCTGAACGGTTCGGTCGGCACCGTGGCGCTGCGCAGCACCGACACCGTCACGGGGCTGGTCTGCTCATCCGGGTTCTCCAGGCGCGGCACCGCCGCGCTGAACTCCTCGGCGATCGCGTCGGCGATCTCCGCGGCCCGCTGCGGGTCGGTATCGGCGACGCTGATGTCGATGAGCACGCTGTCGAGCGGGACCGAGGTCGACACCCGTTTGGCGAGCTCGTCGGAGGTCAACTCAAGGTCGAGGGCGGAGATGACCGGCTCAAGGATCATCGGCATGGGAATGGCCTGCGCATAGGACTTCACCCGATCGCGAGCGAAGCTGCCACCGGCATAGAGGTCCTGACCGGTCGTCGACACGAACACGGTCGTCAACGCCCGATAGCGAACGGGCAACGCCAACGACACGCCGACCGCTACCCCGACCGCCAGCGCCAGGGTGAGCAGCACCGTCACCCATCGCCGCAGCACTCCCCGCACAATCGCGCCCAGTTCCACGCTGTCTTCCCCCCAATGCCGCGCCCCCGGAAAACCGTCAAGGTCTCCGTTGCGCAGAGTGGATGATACTCAACGAGTCGGACGCTCGATCAATAATGCTGCCGTGAACCATCACGTCCTGCAGCTGCCACCGCCCGCCACCCGGTCCCGGCGGCGGCGGACTCGCGCGTCCTCGCAGCGGGTTCTGGAGTGGCTGATCTGGGCGATGATCGCCGCCAGCGTCATCTCGTCACTGCTCTCACTCGTGGTCAACGGCCGCCCCGAAGCGCTCGGCGAGGTCGTCGCAGACAACACCTCGGGCGCGGTCCGCGCCCTCGGCCTCCTGCCGGTTGCGGCAATCGCGGCCCTCGCCGCGGCGGTCTTCATCCGCGCCCGGCACCTGCCCATCACCAGGGTCGCTGCGCTGCACGCGGCGATCATCGGCTGGGCGCTGACGACGACCGCCCTCCACGGCAATCTCGGCGCCATCGGGCTGAGCACCATCGTGGCAGCGATCGGTGGGGTCTTCGCCACCGTCCTGGCCGGGGACACCGAGGTCTCACCGGCCCGGCTCGTCATCGTGCCGTTCGGGATCATCTGCCTGGCCAGCCTGGCTCTGCTGGTCGTGCTGCCCGACCTGGCGGCCTATGACGTCAGCCGCACCTCGGTGTCCCTGCTCACCGGCCGGCTGGCCGGCGTCCTGGATCACCCCAATCAGTTGGGCACGATCTCCGGCCTGCTGATCGCTCTCGTGGCGGCGGTCCGGCCGCGCCTGGGTTGGCTCTGGGGGCTGGCCGGGGCGGCCTGCCTGTTCCTGTGCGAGTCCCGCACGGCCTGGGCGGCAACGGTGGCGGTGGTCGCCGTGCTGGTCGTGGCCCGCGCCACCCGGACCGGGGTGCGGCAACTCGTCGTCGGGGCGACGGCGCTGACGCTGGCGCTGGTCGCGAGCCTG
>JAUNRO010000090.1:4296-10640 GCA_030544185.1 Propionibacteriaceae bacterium
AACCTCGATCGCTTCATGGTCCCGCTCAGCGAGCGCCCGGCGGTCTGGGGTTTCGTGGTCCCGCGGATCGCCGAGTCCCCGGTCATCGGCCACGGCTCGGGTGCCCTGCCCATGCTTCGTGACACCGAGGGGATGCTGCAGGTCCGGGTCGGCCACGCCCACAACATGGTGGTCCAGGAGTTGTTCGCCGGTGGGATCATCGGCCTGCTGCTCATGCTCGCGATCGTGTGGATCGCCCTGTCGCGTGGGGTGAGCGAGCTCGAGGCCGGGCGCAGCGCCACGCTCGCCCTCGCACTGTTCGCCTGGGTGTCCGCCTCCTTCGACCTCGTGATCTCGGGGCTGGTCTCGACCCAGTCCACCCTCACCCTGACCCTGCTGTGCGTGGCGGCCGCCGCGGCCGGACGGCGCACGGCAGCCACGACCACCCCCGCGGAGCCGGCCGTGCCGGGCAAGCAGGGCGCCGCGTGAGCAAACTGGGTGCCCCCGGGGTGGGGCTGTCCACCCTGGGCAACTATGCACTGGTCGCCGGTCAGGCCCTGCGGACCCTCATCCTCGCCCGGCTCATGGGGCCGGCCTCGTTCGGCATCCTCAACGCCGCCAACGTCGCGGCGAGCTTCACCCCACAGTCCGACCTCGGGTGCGGGCGCATCGGGGAGCAGCATGCCTCCCATGCCCGCGGGCTCGGCGACCTCGAGGCGACCCGGCGCTGGCTGATCGATGCGGCCGGCGCCCGGATGGCGCCCGCCCTGGTCGTCGCGGGCGTCCTGTTCGTTCTCGCCGCCCTCACCGCGCTGTTCGGCGACTCCACGACGATGGCGGTCATCCTCGCCTTCGTCGCCATCTCCGCGCCCCTGCAGTCGGCCTGGTGGGCCGTCATGGGCTGGCGGCGGGTGCACGGCGAGTTCCGCGCGGTGGCCCATGGCCAGCTCGGCCAGGTGGCGATCTGGCTCACCGTCGTTCCCCTGGTCGCCTGGCAGTTCGGGTTGCACGGCGCGTTCGTCGCGATGGCCGCCAGCTTCATCCCACCGGTCCTGATCACCGGCCGCGGGCTGCCCCTGGGCCTGCTGCTGCGCCCGCGCTGGGGGCCGTTTCGCCACCTCGTCCGCGACGGGCTGCCGGTCTGGTTCATCTTCGCGACCACGTTCTTGTTCACCAACGTGGACCAATTCCTCGCCGGCATCCTCGGCGGTCCCGAGTGGCTCGGTTATCTGTCGATCGCCACCCTCACCGCCTCGGCGCTCCTGGCGTTCTCCGACGGCGCCGCTGCCGCCGCCCACCCCAGAACCCTGGAGCACTTCGCGGCCCACGGCCGGCTGGGTGTCGACACGCCGTCGATCACCAGGGTGATGCACGTGACCCAGGCCGCGTTCGCAGCGCTGGTCCCGCTGTCCTGGCTGGGCATGGGCGTGGTGACGATCCTGTTCCTGCACCAGTACGCCGCATCGCTGCCTCTCGTCGCGCTCCTCGGGGCGGCGGCCTCGCTCGTGGGCACGACGACGGCCAGCAATTCGACGCTGCTGGCTGTGGGGCTCCACCGCCGCGTGCCGTTGCTGTTCCTTCTCGCCTCCGCCGTCCGGCTGGGGGTGGCCCTGGGCGTGAGCCGGTTCGGCGCCGGGCTGACGTCGATCGGCATCGGCGCGGCCGCGGCCGCTTTGCTCTTCGCCCTCACCTATCTGTTCCTGGTGACCCTCGCCCTCGGGCTGCGGGGCCGGGCCGCGCTCGGTTTCGTGGTGGACCAGGTGCTCGGCTCCGCGCTCCTGGTGGCCGGCGCAGGAGTCGCCTCCTGGGCGTGGCTGGCCGCCGGCACGACCGGGTTCCTGGTCGCCTCAGCGGGCGTGCTCGTGGTGGTGTGCGCCGTTCAGGCGGTCGCCTGGTTCGGCTGGCGCCGCTCCCCGGCGATGTCGAACGCCGCCGCATAGGCCTTGGCCACCGCCGCGGGTGCGAAGCGCGCCGCATAGTTGCCCAGCGCCGCGGCCGACAATCGGGCATTGGTCTCGGGATCGCACACGGCAACCGCGCCCGCCACGAACTCGGCCGGGGTCTCGGCGACCACCAGGCCCTCGCCCTCTCCGGCGCCGATCCCATGGGCGCCGACCCCACTGGTCACGACCGGAAGGCCACGACCGCCGGCCTCCACGATCTTGATCTTGATGCCGGAGCCGAACCGCATGGGCGCCAGCATCGCCGCCGCGGAGCCGAGCGCTGCATCGAGGTCCTCAACGTAGCCCTCGACGCTGACGTTGCCGAACCGGGCAGCGAGCTCGACGAGATCCGGGCGCGCGCCCTTGCCGATGATCCGGACCCGGACCCCGGGCAGCGCCGCGGTGAGATCGGCCATGCAGTGGGTCAGGAACCACCGGACCCCGTCGTCGTTGTGCGGCAGGACGAGGTCACCGAGGCACACGAGGGTCGGCTCGCCCGCCCAGGACCGCTCGGCGCTGGGTGCGGCGATCGCCGGTGGCGCGGTGCGGACCCGGTCGCTGCCCGCGCGTTCGCGCAACAACTCGGACTCCTCGGTGTTGATCAGCAACGATCCGGTGAAATCGCGGGCGGCGGAGTCCTCCGAGCGCGCCATGAGCCGAGCCTCCAGCCGCAGCAGCGCCCGCTGGACCAGCGGCTGGTTCACGATCGGCTGGACCGGTCCCGGCACGAATCGCGCGAAATTTCCGAGCGCGTCATAACGGATGTCGCGGTGGCGGCGCCCGGCCGCCAGCATCGTCCGATAACGCTCGCTCATGAGATCGTCGAGATAGATCAGCCGCTGCTGGCCCAGCGGCTGGGGCAGCCACCGTGCGTACTGCCCCAGGCGCACCGTGTCGAACACCACCAGGTCGGGCCCGATCTCGGCCAGCGAGCGCGCGAGCGCATCGCGGAGGCTGCGCCCGCGCAGCAGGCTCTCCTGGATGGGCGCCCGGCCGGTCAGCGTGCGGGTGGCCAGCGCCCGCAGGGTCTCGCTGCGCCGCGGGGGCGCAACCTGATGGACCCGGCACTCGAACCCGGCCAGATCCGGCTCGTCGGCATCAACCAGCACGTAGTGCACGTTGTCGGCCCCGATCCGTTCGCTCCAATAGGCGACGAACCCGGCCAGCACGACCGATTTCCCCGCCCGCGCCGGATAAGGGTTGACGGCACTGATGAGGCAGACCGTCCGCGGATCGCGGGGGTCGGTTCCCGGTGTTGGCATGCGGCAATATTAGGTCTGCTCACCCGTTTTTCAGGAGGATGACCATGCCCCCTTCCGCAACCGTCCCGCGCGTTGCGCAGGTGATCCACTCCCTCGGGGCTGGCGGGGCTGAGAAGGTCCTCACCGATCTCAGCCGCGTCCACCACGACGCGGGCTTCGAGATGATCGTGATCGGGCTGTCCAGCGTCGAGGACCCCCTGCACGCGGACCAGCTGCGGGCGGCGGGTGTGCGGGTCTATGCGCTGGAGCGGGGCCGCTTCGACCCGCGGGCGATCCCCCTGGTGGCGGGCATCCTCACCGCCGAACGCATCGATCTCGTGCACACCCACCTCAAGCACGCCGACATCGTCGGTGGCGTGGCCGCCTGGCGCTGCGGCCTGCCCCAGGTGACCACCCTGCACCTCATCGAGGAGCCCACCGACCTGCGCGGGCGCGGCAAGCTCGCGCTGGCCTCAGCGGTCCGCAACGCGCGCGCCGCGCGCATCCTGGCCGTCTCGCGGGCCCAGCGGGAGTGGTATGTCCGCGACACCCGCGTCGATCCGGGTCGTGTCGAGGTTCTGCCGAACGGGGTGGGTGACCCACAGCCGATCGCGCCCGCCGTCGCGGCCCGGCTGCGGGCGGAGCTGGACGTGCCACCCGAGGCGGTGGTGGGGCTCATGGTCACGGTGATGCGCCCGGGAAAGGGTCATGGCACGCTGCTGGAGGCGGTCCGCCGGATTCCCCGCGACTCACCTCTGGTGATCGGGATCGCGGGCTCCGGGGAGTTGGAGCCGATGATCCGGGCCGAGGTGAACGACGACCCGGTGCTCCGGCAGCGGGTCCGGCTGCTGGGCTATCGCACCGACGTGGCCGCGTTGCTGCAGGCGGTCGACTTCGTCGTGCACCCCACCGAGGCCGATGCGCTGCCCACCACCCTGATCGAGGCGGCCGCCTGCACCCGCGCGGTCGTGGCCTCCGATGTCGGCGGGGTGCCCGACATCGTCACGCCCGACACCGGCATCCTGCTGCCGCCGAAGGACCCGGCCGCGCTCGCCGGAGCGCTGACGCGGCTGGCCGCGGAGGCCGACACCCGCGCCCGGCTCGGGGCAGCGGCGCGAGAACGCTATGAGCAGGTGTTCGATGCCGGCCGGTGGGCTGGCCGCCTGGGCGACCTCTATCGCTCGCTGGTCAGCGCGCGGCCAGCTTGAGGGTCTCCTGGACCCGGGCCGCGGCCTCGTCCCAGGTGGCGTCCGCCGTGACCCGCTGGTGGAGCGCATCGCCCCGGCCGGCGGCATCGCCGGCGTCGGTGAGGGCCGCCACGAGCGCGTCCGCCAGGGCCGCGGCATCGCCCGAAGGCACCAACCAGCCGTCCACGCCGTCGCGCACGGCCTGGGGAATGTCCCCGACCGCCGCGGCCACGACCGGGCGCCGGAAGGTGCCCGCGAGGTGGGCGACCCCGCTCTGACTCGCGCGCAGATAGGGCAGGGCCACGACCCGGGCGGCCTCGAGGGTGGGCTGCACCTGCGGAGCGGGCACATAGCCCGGCTCGAAGTCGACTCCGGGCGCGCGCTCGAGCCGCTCGACCACGGCCTCCGGGACGTCCTGGCCGACCGCACCGCGCACCACCAGTCGCGCCTCGGGGATCCGGGCGCGGACGGACCCGAAGGCGTCCAGGAGGACCTCGATCCCCTTGTAGGCCGTCACGGTCCCGAAGAACAGCACCTGCGCCCCCGTGGCCGCAGCCGAGGCCGGCGGGGTCCGCACGAACACACTCTCGTCGCCGTGCGGGATCACCGCGAGGCTCGCGCGCGGGCGCCAGGTCTCCTCGATCACGGTCCTGGTCTGCTCACCGAGCGCGAACGCCACGTCGAGGGCGGCCCAGGCCCGGCGCAGCGCGCCCATCAGGACCCGGTCATCCTTATAGAAGCCGTCATCGGTCTGCTCCTGCAGCGGCCGGGGCTCATGCGCGACCAGCCCCAGGATGGCGTTCGGCAGCAGCCGGCGCACGATGGTCACCGCCCAGGCGTCCAGGGGGAACCGCCAGGTGGAGAACAGCACGGCATCGGGTTGCAGCCGCCGGAGCTGGCCGAACACCTGCGCCCAGGCGAGGCACAGCTGTCCCGCGCGTACGCCGCGGCGGGCCTTGCGCACCACCGGATGCAGCCGCTCCCCCGGCGCCTGGGGATGCCAGGTCGCCAGGCGCGGCAGGATCGCGAAACCCGGGTGGCGCGACCGCAGCTCAGGATCGGGGCCGGTCAGCAACCGCACGTGGTCGCCGCGGCCGGCCAGCGCCTCGCCCAGTTGCACAGCGAACTGGAACAGCCCGCCCGAGGGTGAGAATTCGATCAGGACGACACGCACGTGATCCCTCCCCGGGACGAGCTCAGTAGGCGCCCTCACGGTCGAGGAGGACCTTGACCGTCTTGCCGATGATGACGACGTCCTCCGACACCGACCAGTTCTCCACATAGAAGATGTCCAGCAGCTTGCTCTGTGCGGGCGACAGGTCCGAGCGGCCATTGACCTGCCACAGCCCCGTGATGCCGGGCTTGACGAGGAGCCGGCGATGCATGACGTCGTCATATTCGGCGACCTCGCGGCTCACCTGCGGCCGCGGGCCGACCACGCTCATCGGGCCGCGGAGGACGTCCCAGAACTGCAGGAGCTCATCGAGGGAGGTCCGGCGCAGGAAGGCGCCGAGCCGGGTGACCCGCGGGTCCTCGCGGAGCTTGAAGCGCAGCGCGCTGCCGCCGTTGGCGGCGATCAAGGCGTCGATCTGGGCCTCGGCGTCCACCCGCATCGTGCGGAACTTGTGGATCGTGAAGGGCTCGCCGTTGAGGCCGATGCGCTGCTGGCGGAAGACCGCAGGCCCCTTGGAGTCGCACTTGATGGCGATGGCGATCGCCGCGAGCAGGGGGCTCAGCAGGATCAGCGCGATCGAGGAGAAGACGACATCGAGCATGCGCTTGGCGAACTGCTGCACACCGGAGAAGCGCGGCAGGTCGACCTCCATCAGCGTGAGCCCGGGGAAGGGCCGCGGGTGGATGCGGGAGCCGGTGACGCCCATCAGCGACGCGGCGTATTTGTTGTTGGCCACCGCGCGCATGGCCTTGCCCATCTTGGTTCTGGCCAGAAACAGCGTCAGCGCAATCGTAACGATGAAGCAAACCACGATGATCGC
>JAUNRO010000091.1 GCA_030544185.1 Propionibacteriaceae bacterium
ACGGCCACGTGCTTGTCCCGTACCTGGATGATGTCCACTCCGCCGGCGTAGCAGTCCTCGAAGAAGATCTGCAGCGCGTCGAAGTCCAGCTCGTCCACAGGGCCGGCCTCGGGCGCGGTGATGAACCGCTGCAGATCCGTGCACACGTACAGCCGCGAGGACATGAGGCGCTCGCGGCGCAGCTGCCCCATGTGCGTGGGATGGTGATGCTCGGACTGGTGTCGTGCGCTCATCCCTCCAGTCTAGTGGTGCCGCGTCGTCGCTGGTCAGATCCTGGAAGGTCGGTGGGGAGTCACAGCTTCCTGATGACCTTCGCCGGATTCCCGACGGCGACGACGTCGGCCGGCAGGTCTTTCGTCACCACCGCGCCGGCGCCGACCACCGTGTTCGCCCCGATGGTGACCCCCGGCAGGACGATCACGCCGCCGCCGAGCCACACGTCGTCTCCGAGGGTGATGGGTTCCGCGGCTTCGATCCCTGCGCGCCGCTCTGCGACGTCGAGGGGGTGGGTCGGGGTGAGCAGCTGAACGTTGGGACCGATCTGGCAGCGTTCACCGATCCTGATCGGTGCGCAGTCCAGGGCGGTCAGCCCGCTGTTGATGAACGTGCCGGACCCGATGCTGATGTTCCACCCGTAGTCCACGCTCAGTCCGGGCCGGACGTCGACGTCCTCGCCGAGCTCACCCACCAGTCGGACCAGCACGGTCCGCGCGGCCGCCTCATCGTCCACATAGGTGCGGGAGTACTCCTCCACCAGCTTCAGTGCGGCGCGGTGCTCGGCATGGAGCTCGGCGTCGGGGGTGTACGGCTCACCGGCGAGCATGCGCTGCTTCGCGGTGCGTGGGACGTCGTCCATGGGTCTCCTGAGGGGCGCATCGGTCTCGGCCAGGAGTCTACGGCCCACCCTGTGCGTGGCGCTTTCGTTCCGCCATACTTGGGCCATGAGCACCCAGTCATCGATCACTCCCGACCTCGCACGGGCCGGTCGGGCGCTGGCGCAGGTCTCCGCCGCCGTGATCGCCGACGCGGCGGACCTCGAGCGTGATCAGGTCCGGGAGTTCGAGCAGCGACGTCGTCCGCTCCACGACGAGCAGATCCGCCGCCTGCAGGCCGCCCTCGAACGGTTCGGCGTCGTGTTCATCCCCGAGGACGACGACCACGGCTACGGGGTGCGCCAGAAGTTCAACTCCCGCAAAGTCCGTCAGATCGAGCGGTGGGAGGGTGAGGGCGGCCCCGTCGGCGACGACGACATCTGAGCCGATCCCGACACCCCCGCCGCGGCACGGCTGAGGCCGCCTGAATTTCTGAGTCGGAAGCGGCCCTAGCTGCAGCCCATATGACTCAGGCAGCCAGGTGTCCGTGAGTCCGGCCAGTATCGCTTGCGTCTCCAGTCTTAGGGAGATCATCTTCGCCGACTGGTCGGACACTGCGAGCAGCCCGAACGTGGGCCTGTAGGAGGCTGGGCCGGCTTGCTAGAGTTCCGCCTATGGTGACTGGTGACTTGAAGAGCAGGATCGACCGCGTCTGGGACGCCTTCTGGTCTGGCGGTATCAGCAACCCGTTAGAGGTCATCGAGCAAATCACCTACCTGCTGTTCATCCGACGCCTTGACGACGTCCACACCCTGGCCGAACGCAAGGCGCGAGTGACACAAGCATCTGTCGAGAACCCGGTCTTCCGACCTGACGAGGATCACCTGCGGTGGGCCCAGTTCAAGAACACCTCGCCCGAGGTGATGTACAAGACCGTCGCTGAAGAGGTCTTCCCCTTCCTACGCGGCCTCGGCGGCGGCACCACCTACAGCCAGCACATGAAGGACGCCCGGTTCACCATCCCGAACGCGGCGCTGCTGTCGAAGGTCGTCGACATGCTCGACGGTATCCCGATGGCCCACCGCGACACCAACGGCGACCTGTATGAGTACCTGCTCTCCAAGATCGCTTCCGCCGGCGTCAACGGCCAGTTCCGCACCCCGCGCCACATCATCGAGCTGATGGTGAAGATGACAGCGCCCACGCCGTCGGATGAGATCTGCGACCCGGCCTGCGGCACCGCCGGATTCCTCATCTCGGCCAGCGAGTACATCCGCGAATCTCACCCCGACGCGCTCATGGACGACGCGCAGCGCCGTCACTTCCATTCCTCGATGTTCCACGGCTACGACTTTGACTCCACCATGCTGCGCATCGGCTCCATGAACATGCTTCTGCACGGCGTCGAGGCCCCCGACATCCGCTATCGCGACTCCCTCTCTGAGGGAGCCGCCGGCGACACGAACCAGTACTCGCTCATCCTGGCCAATCCGCCGTTCGCCGGGTCACTCGACTACGAGGCCACGTCCAAGGACCTGCAGCGGGTCGTTAAGACCAAGAAGACGGAGCTGCTGTTCCTCGCCCTGTTCCTCAAGCTGCTGAAGCCGGGTGGCCGCGCGGCCGTCATTGTGCCCGATGGCGTGCTGTTCGGCCCGTCGAAGGCCCACAAGGAGCTGCGCCGCATCCTCGTCGAGGATCAGAAGCTCGACGCGGTCGTCAAGCTGCCCAGCGGCGTCTTCCGGCCGTACGCCGGAGTCTCCACGGCCATCCTTTTCTTCACCAAGACCAACTCCGGCGGCACCGACGACGTCTGGTTCTATGACGTCCGCGCCGACGGCTTCTCCCTTGACGACAAGCGCCACGCGGTGGACGCCAACGACCTCCCTGACGTTCTTACCCGCTGGCAGAGCCTGGATGATGAGAAGGACCGCGCCCGCACCGAGCAGTCGTTCCTGGTGCCGAAGGCCGACATCGCGGCGCAAGGCTACGACCTCTCTCTCAACCGGTACAAGGAGATCGTCCACGACGAGGTGGAGCACCGCGCCCCGTTGGAGATCATCGCCGACATCGAGTTGCTGGAAGACGAGATCGCGACCGGCTTGGCCGAGCTGAAGGCAATGCTGTCGTGAGGGAAGTCGCCCTGGGGAAACTACTGGCGCCAGCCAAGGTCAGGCGTGCCGGTGGTACCGAGTTTCCCGTGCTGTCGATGACGATGCACGGAGGATTGGTCTCTCAATCAACACGGTTCAAGAAGCGCATCGCAAGCTTGGATACGTCGGATTACAAGGTCGTCAAGCGGGGTCAACTCGTGGTTGGGTTCCCAATCAATGAGGGAGTCCTCGATTTCCAGTTTCTCCACGACAAGGCTGTCGTCAGCCCCGCCTACGGTGTCTGGGACTTACGCGACGCAGACCTAGTCGACCGCGCATATTTGAAACGCTTCCTGAGGTCGCCGCGGGCGATCGCCTACTACACAGCCAAGATGAAGGGGAGCACAGCTCGCCGGCGTTCACTTCCGGCCGGCGAGTTCAATGCCATGCCCATTCCGCTGCCGCCCCTCCCCGAGCAGCGCCGCATCGCCGAGATCCTCGACCACGCCGACGCCCTACGCGCCAAGCGCCGCCAAGTCCTCGCCCACCTCGACGCCCTCACGCAGTCGATCTTCCACGACATGTTCGCGGGCACTACCCGACGTGCGCGCCTGAAGGACATTGGCGTTGATTTCCTGAGCGGAAAGAACGTCATCGGCACAGAACCCAACGTGCACTCCACCAACCGTGTGGTGAAGGTCAGCGCCATTTCTTCCGGCGCCTTCGTACCTTCCGAGTCCAAGCCGATGCCGAGCAACTACGCGCCACCCGAGAGCCATCGGATTCGGGCCGGAGACGTTCTGTTCGGCCGGGCGAGCGGCTCGCTGGATCTGCTCGGCGCAACAGCTGTTGTCGGCGGCGAGCCGAGGAATCTGTTTCTTCCAGACAAGGTCTGGCGGCTTGTGGTCCGGCCACATGGTGAGGTCGAAGCGCCGTATGTACTTGGAGTTCTCCGGTCAGGCGAGGCGCGGGCCTTCATCCGGCACAACGCAAGTGGTGCCGCAGGTGTGCGCAACATCGGTAAGGCGAAACTCTTGGAGTATGCCGCTCCATTGCCTTCGCTCGCGCGGCAGCGAGACTTCGCAGACAATGTGGCAGCTCACCAGAAGCTGCGAGATCGCGTGGAGTCGGCTGCTTCTGAGGATGAGGTCCTCTTCGCCTCCCTCCAATCCCGCGCCTTCCGAGGAGAACTGTGATGGCTGTGCCCACGTGGGATCAGTACATGGCCCCATCACTTCGCGCCCTGGCCGATGGAGAGGTGCAGCGCGCTCGCGACATCGTTGAGGCAGCCGCAGATCTCCTGGAGGTGACTGCGGAGCAAAGGCAGTTCCTCATACCCTCGGGGCAGGAGCAATATCGCAACCGCGGGCTGTGGGCACTGTCCTATCTCTCTCGCGTGGCGGCAGTCGAACGGCCCGCTCGCGGGCACTACCGCATCACGGATGTCGGCCGGAAGTTGCTCGCCGCTCATCCAGAGGGCATCACGGAGAAGAACCTCCGGGCTCTCTCGGGGGACCCCAACGCCCCGCACACCTGGAAGGCGTTTCCGACCAGCAAGCCGCAGCTGGACGTTGCCGCTGCGGAGGACTCCGCCCTGGATCCCGAGGAACAGATCGAGTCCGGCGTTGTCCGCATCAACGACGACGTCGCCGATCAGCTTCTTGTCCGGATTCTCGACCACGAGCCTGTCTTCTTCGAGCAAGCCGTCCTCGACCTGCTGATGGCGATGGGCTACGGCGGTGCCGAGGGAACGGCCTCGCGCACGCAGCTCTCAAGTGACGGGGGAATCGACGGCATCATCGATCAGGATGCGCTTGGTCTATCGCGGATCTACGTCCAGGCGAAGCGCTATGCCGCTGACAACACCGTCGGACGGGAGGCGATCCAGGCCTTCGTCGGTGCGTTGGCTGGCAACCAGGCCAATCAGGGCGTGTTCATCACCACTAGCCGTTTCGCCAACACGGCGATCAACTACGCCACCTCTGTTGCCTCGCGAGTGATCCTCATTGACGGCGAGCGGCTGACCCGCCTGATGATCCGTTACGGCGTAGGCGTTCAGGTGAAGCGCCGCATCGAGATCGTCGAAATCGACGAGGACTTCTTCGAGTAGGAATCATGGGTAACTTCGACTTCGTCCGCCAGACGCTTCCGTCACTGCATGATGACTGCGCCCGGGCCGAGTCGTACCTGTCATCGGACCCGCGGTCAGCGTGCTTCTACTCCCGCCGGGTGGTCGAGAAGGTAGTCGGCTACCTCTATGATGTCCTCTCCCTGCAGATCCCTTACCGCAACGACCTCGCGGCGAAGATCAGCGACACCGGGTTCAATGCCCGCGTGCCGCGGACGATCACGGAGAAGCTGACGGCGATCCGTCGCGTCGGCAACACCGCCGTTCACGACGCCCGTCAGATTCGAGCTGACGTCGGGCTGACCGTGCTGCGAGAGCTGTTCCACGTGGTCGTGTGGACGTCGTACCATCACTCCCCAGCGCCCACGGCGGTGCCGCTCCACGCCCAGTTCGATCCGAAGCTGGCTGCCCAAGCCGCACCGCTCTCACGCGCAGAGGTGGCCCAACTCGCGGAGAAGTTCAAGGAACAGGACGAGGCCTACGCCCGCCAGCTCGCGGAGAAGGACGACCGGCTGGTCGCCCACGAGGCCGAGATCGCAGAGCTCAAGGCCCAGATCGCCGCCGCCCAAGCGGCAGCCGCACCCGACACGCGTGACTACGACGAGGCCGCCGCCCGCGACCTGTTCATCGATGTCCTGCTGCGCGAGGCTGGGTGGAGTTTGGGCGAGGAACGCGACCGGGAGTACCCCGTCACCGGAATGCCCAACACTGAGGGCAAGGGTTTCGTCGACTACGTCCTGTGGGGCACCGACGGCCTGCCCCTGGCCGTGGTGGAGGCCAAGCGCACCGCCAAGTCCGCGGAGGTCGGCCAACAGCAGGCCAAGCTGTACGCCGACTGCCTGGAGCAGGAGTTCGGCCGTCGCCCGGTGATCTTCTACACAAACGGCTACGAGCACCGTATCTGGGACGACGCCGGCGGATACCCGCCGCGGGAGATCCAGGGCTTCTACACGCGCGACGAGCTGGAGCTGATGATCCAGCGCCGCCAGACCAGGCTCCCGTTGTCGTCAGCGCAGACGAACACCGACATCGCCGGCCGTCCGTATCAGGTGCGGGCGATCAAGGCCGTGGGCGACGCGTTCGACCGGAAGCAGCGCGAGGCGCTGTTGGTCATGGCCACCGGCTCCGGCAAGACCCGCACCGCAATCGCCCTCGTCGACCTGCTGCAGACGGCGAACTGGATCAAGCGGGTGCTCTTCCTCGCCGACCGCACGGCGCTGGTGAACCAGAGCGTCCACGCATTCAAGGAACATCTGCCCGGCTCCACGACGGTGAACCTCGTCACCGAGAAGGCGATCGAGGGCCGGGTGTACGTCTCGACGTACCCGACGATGATGAACCTCATCAACGAGATCGACCATGGGAAGCGCCGCTTCGGCCCGGGCTACTTCGACCTCATCGTCATCGACGAGGCGCACCGTTCCGTCTACGCCAAGTACGGCGCGATCTTCGACTACTTCGACTCGCTGCTGATCGGCCTGACAGCGACCCCCAAGGACGAGGTCGACCACAACACCTACCGGCTGTTCCACCTTGAAGATGGTGTGCCCACCGACAACTACTCCCTCGACGAGGCCGTCGAGTCGGGCTACCTCGTGCCGCCGAAGGGCACCAGCGTCGGCACGAAGTTCCTACGCTCGGGCATCAAGTACGACGACCTCACCGAGGAGGAGAAGGACCAGTGGGACGGGCTCGACTGGGGCGAGGACGGACCCCCCGACGCAGTGGGCGCGGAGGAGCTCAACCGCTTCCTGTTCAACGAGGACACCGTCGACAAGGTGCTCGAAACGTTGATGACGAAGGGCTACCGGGTCGCCGGCGATGACCGGCTGGGCAAGACGATCATCTTCGCCAAGAGTCAGAAGCATGCCGAGTTCATCGAGAAGCGCTTCAACCTCAGCTACCCCGAACTCGCCGGCCACTTCGCCCGAGTGGTCACCCACGGCACGCCGTACGCGCAGTCACTGATCGACGACTTCTCGATCAAGGACAAGGCACCGCACATCGCGATCAGCGTCGACATGCTCGACACGGGCATCGACGTGCCCGAGGTGGTAAACCTCGTCTTCTTCAAGATGGTGCGCTCGAAGTCGAAGTTCTGGCAGATGATCGGACGCGGTACCAGGCTCTGCCCCGACCTGTTTGGTCCCGGTCAGGACAAGCAGGACTTCCTCGTCTTCGACTTCTGCGGCAACCTCGAGTATTTCAGTCACGACCTACCCGGATCACAGGGGCAGACGCAGAAGTCGCTCTCCCAGCGTCTCTTCGAAGCGCGACTCGGACTCGTCACGGCACTCGGCGACGACGAACCCGACCTGCGCTCTTCCACCGTGAAGACGCTGCACGAGGTCGTCGCCGGGATGAACCTCGAGAACTTCGTCGTTCGGCCGCACCGGCGAGCCGTCGAGAAGTATGCCTCTGCAGAGGCGTGGAACACGATCGGGCCTGAGGACTCCGAGGCGCTCCTTACGCTCGCCGGACTGCCGTCCTCGATTCATGACGACGACGAGGACGCCAAGCGCTTCGATGTCCTCATCCTGCGTCGCCAACTCGCCCAGCTCGACGGCGACGCTGTGAAGGCCGAACGGCTGCGGGAGGCCGTTCAGGCCATCGCCGCCGCGCTGCTCGACAAGACCGCGATCCCGAGCGTCGCCGAGCAGGCCGATCGGCTGGAGTCCGTGGCCGGCGACGAGTGGTGGATCGACGTCACACTACCGATGCTGGAGGTCGCCCGGATCCGAATCCGCGGCCTCGCGCGGTTCGTCGAGAAGACGGCACGCAACCCGATCTACTCCGATTTCGAGGACACGATCGGCGAAGACGCCGAGGTCGTGCTGCCGCGCATCACCCCCGGCACCAACGTCGAGCGCTTCCGCTCCAAGGCCGAGGCCTACCTCCGCGAGCACCTGGACAACCTCGCCCTTCAGCGCCTACGCCGGAACAGGCAGCTCACCCCTGACGACCTCACCGAATTGGAGACGATGCTGCTCGCTTCCGGGGGACAGCAAGTCGACCTCGAGCGGGCCACAGAGCAGACCGGCGGTCTGGGGATCTTCATCCGCGGGCTCGTCGGACTCGAGCGCACCGCGGCCATCGAGGCGTTCGAGAACTACCTGGACGGCACCAAGTTCTCAGCCGACCAGGTCCGCTTCGTGAACCTGATCGTCGATGAGCTGACCCGAAACGGCGTGGTGGAACCTGCTCGTCTCTACGAGTCGCCGTACATCGACTATGCTCCCACCGGCCCCGACCACGTCTTTCCCGACGACGAGGTGAATGTCATCGTCGAGACGCTGCACCGCATCAAGCAGAGCGCGCTTCCTACCGAGGTGGCGTGACCCTTGCCCCTGAACCCACGCTGACGTGCTCCGAAACAGCTGGGCCGCGGGCCTGTCGAGATCCACGGCCCCGTCCTCTGAGGCGCTGATCAGCCTCGGCGGCTCGTCTGAACACCGCCTGGTGATCCGCGCGCCCGTCTGGATCCGGCGTCCTGACCCGTGTGTTAGCGTGCCGGCGCGTTGCGAACCACAGGGAGGACCTGAACGTGTCGAAGAAGCTGATCACGTCGCTGGCGCTCACCGCCGCCATGGTGGGTCTGGCCGCCTGCTCCGAGGCCCCGGAGGACCAGGCCGGCGAACCCGGCTCACAGGAGCAGGGCGCCGAAGAGGGCGGCATGCCGGACCAGGAGATGCCCGAGCCCGATCTGGAGGGCATCCCCGACGTCGTCGCCGAGGTCGAGGGTGAGGAGATCACCGGCGATCAGTTCCGGATGATGTACGAGTCGCAGTTCCAGCAGGCCGCCATGCAGTCCCAGATGGCCGGCGAGGAGGTCGACCAGGACCAGCTGAAGGACGAGACGCTCGAATCCATGATCGGCGCCCAGCTGCTGGTCGGCTATGCCGAGGACGAGGGCTACGAGGCCTCCGAGGAGGACATCGACGAGGTGCTCGAGAAGACCGCGGAGAGCTCCGGGGCGGACTCGGTGGACGAGATGCTCGAGTCCGTGGGCGAGGACGGCCCCTCCGAGGAGGAGATGCGCGCCGACGCCGCCGACCAGGTGCTGATCGATCAGGTCGTCGAGGACATGGACGTCGAGGAGCCCTCGGACGAGGAGGTCGAGGAGCTCTACGACCAGCAGTACGGACAGATGCAGCAGGAGGCCGAAGGCGGCGACGACGCCGAGGAGGGCTCTGAGGACGAGTCTGAGGGCGACGACGAGGAGCTCGGCCAGGGCCCTGTCGCTCCCGAGGACGGCGACTCGGAGGGTGACTCCGAGGGCGGCGACGCCGAGGCCGAGCAGCCCGAGGTGCCGGAGCTCGACGAGGTCCGCGACGAGCTCGAGCAGAGTCTGATCCAGCAGAAGCAGTCCGAAGCCGTGATGGCGAAGGTCGAGGACCTCCGCGAGGACGCCGACGTCGAGACCCACCTCTGAGGTGCGATGGCGTGTCGTCGTGTCATGGGGGCATGAGAGGATCTCTGTACCGACTCACGCAATGCTGATGACAGGGAGGCACACCCAATGGCTGTGCAGCCAGTAGAACCCGTGGGTTTCGTCGGGCCTGAGGAGCTTCAGGCGGAACGCAATCGATTGCTCGCCCGCCTGGAGATGGGTGAATCCGATCTCCTCCAAGGCGGCGACACTTGGACGCTCGACTCCGAAGAGCAGTGGCGGGCCTACGATCGGCTCAAAGGTATCCGATTCCTTCTCGGTGAGGATGACTGATGTCGCCGACGAGGCTCTGCTCAAGGAGTCTCAAGCGTTCGCAGCTCGCCTCGACGAACTAGTCCGAGGTGTCCTTCCCGGTGACGGATTGCCACGATTTCGG
Source organism: Propionibacteriaceae bacterium (assembly GCA_030544185.1). The sequence continues at coordinate 9,857 of JAUNRO010000091.1, forward strand.
TCAGAGGTCGTGCCCGACGGCCATGTCCAAATCTCGACATCGCCTTTGCCGATCCGCAGGTCGAGTGAGGCCGATGCGTTCGCGGTCCTATCAGTGCGGTACAACTGCATATGGAGTCGTGGCGTGCTCGCTGTGCGAGGTTCCGCGTTCATGCTCCGAACGCCCTCGGCGGGCGGCCCGCCCGTTCTGCAGGTCGACTACCTTCGTGACCCGGGACGAGACATGCCCGCCTCTCACTTCAACGTATCGTCCCAACATCCCGGCCTGCTACACATGGTGGACCCGGAGGATGTTGCACAGTCCGAGCACGGCAGAAACCGCCAGACACATAGGCTCCATCTCCCCACGGGAGGGCATCGATTCCGGCCTGCGCTCGAAGACGTACTCCACATGCTCATCAGAGAGTTCGGGATTGCGCGACGTGACAGTTGGCGGCAGACGATCCTTCGGCATCGGCAGGCCTACCGCGAGATCCAAACGATGGCAGCAGTTCGGGATCATCCTGCCAGCGCAGTCGAAGAGCTGACCCGCATGGGGTACGACATTCAATGGGCCGGTGACGGGTCCGAACCGACGAAGCGACGAGAACGCCTCGAAGCTTTCTGAGCGTTCGAGCGGATCCCCTGAGGTCCCGTTGTGCCGCAGCGCCCCACATTGCGCTTCCCGCCTCCGCTCCATACCGTGAGCCGTGACAC
>JAUNRO010000092.1 GCA_030544185.1 Propionibacteriaceae bacterium
GGGGCATGGGCGGTCCCTTCTCTATGTCCTATTGGCCGGATTCGCGGGATTCGCCGGGGCGCCTCGGATCATCGGGCACCTCGATGCCGTGCCGCCGCGCCGCCGCGGCATCGTCGATGTCGCCGAGCAGGCCGTCGGGCAGCGTGATGCTCGTTGGCCGCAGGCCGGCGATGAGCGCACGGACCGAGAGATCATGGCCGCCCCCGTGGGCGGCGAGTGCGTCGCTCAGCGCAGCGCGGCGATAGAGCGCGAACAGGATCTGGTCGTGGCCGCCCGAGTCCGTGGGTGTGATGAGGTCGGCGTCCTTGTCAACTGATCCGCTGGGTGAATCAGCTGACAAGGACGCCGACACCGACTCCACCAGCGCCCGCGCCGCCGCCTCGGCGTACGGATGATCGCACGCGGTGATCAGCACCCATTCGGCGTCACAGCCGGTCCGCACCAACTCCTTCGCACCGGCCGCGATGCCGGCGACCGGACCGCCGAACGGAGGATCCTCGCGGACCACGCGTACGCCCGGAATCGGCAGGTCGAGGGGGCCGACCGCCACCTGATGACAGGCGGCGCCGCCGGCCGCGACCGCATGCTCCAACAGGGTCTGTCCCCGGAAGATCAGCTGTGATTTGTCGGCGGTTCGCAGCCGCCGGGATCGCCCGCCTGCAAGGATGATGTGAGCATGCGTGAGGTTGGCCACAGGGCTCAGCCTAGGGGCTCATCTGCATGGTCAGAAAACTTTCGGAACATTAGGGTTAATGCTATGACGGAGCAGACGACGACGCCCACCCGTCCCCTCGGTCCGGACGGCCCGCTCACCGATGCCCTGCTCGGGCTCGGCCGGTTCTTCAGCCGGGCGGAAACCACCGAGGACAACCGCGCGGTGTTCAAACAGGGCGGCCGCGAGGGCGATGTGTTCTATCGCGATCGCTGGAGCCATGACAAGGTGGTCCGCTCCACCCACGGGGTGAACTGCACCGGGTCGTGCTCGTGGAAGGTCTATGTCCGCGACGGCATCATCACCTGGGAGGCCCAGCAGACCGACTACCCGTCGACGGGGGCCGACCGGCCCGAATACGAGCCGCGCGGCTGCCCGCGCGGGGCCGCCTTCTCCTGGTATACCTATTCGCCCACCCGGGTGAAGTATCCCTATGGCCGCGGGGTTCTCGTCGATCTCTATCGCGAGGCGCGCAAGCAGCACGCCGACCCCGTCGAGGCGTGGCAGAGCATCGTCTGCGATCCCGCGAAACGACGCCGCTATCAGCAGGCCCGCGGCAAGGGCGGCCTGGTCCGGATGAGCTGGGACGAAGCACTCGAGGTGACCGCCGCGTCCTATGTCCACACGATCAAGACCTGGGGGCCGGACCGGCTGGTGTCGTTCTCGCCGATTCCCGCGATGAGCCAGGTCTCCCATGCGATCGGCACGCGTTTCACCCATTTGTTGGGCGGCGCGATGACGAGCTTCTATGACTGGTACGCCGACCTGCCCGTCGCCTCGCCCCAGGTCTTCGGCGACCAGACCGACGTGCCGGAGTCCGGCGACTGGTGGGATTCGACCTATCTGATGATGTGGGGTTCCAACGTCCCCATGACCCGGACCCCGGATGCCCACTGGATGACCGAGGTCCGCTATCGCGGCACCAAGGTCGTCACGGTCAGCCCCGACTATGCGGAGAACACCAAGTTCGCCGACGAGTGGGTGCCCGCCCAGGCCGGCACCGATGCGGCGCTGGCGATGGCGATGGGCCACGTCATGCTCAAGGAGTTCTTCGTCGACCGATTGGTGGACTTCTTCCGCGACTACGTGACGACCTATACCGACCTGCCCCACCTGGTGCGGTTGGAGGAGCGCCATGGCCAGCTGTGCGCGGGCAAGTTCCTCACCGGTGCCGACCTCGGCAACGATTCCGAGGACCCGGCGTTCAAGACCGTGGTCTTCGATGTCGTGACCGACGATGTCGCGATCCCCAACGGCTCGATGGGCTTTCGCTATGCGGAGACGGGCGCCGGCAAGTGGAACCTCGATCTCGGTGACGTCCGCCCCGCGCTGACGATGGCCGATGTCGATCACGAGGTCGCGGAGGTCGCGCTGCCGGCGTTCGTCGACCCGCGTGGTGAGGGCTCGGTCATCACCCGCGGCGTCCCCGTCCGCCGGGTGGGGGAGCACCTGGTCACGACCGTGTTCGACCTCATGCTCGCCCAATACGGCGTACGCCGCGACGGGCTGCCCGGGCAGTGGCCGTCGGGTTACGACGACGTCGACTCGCCCTATACCCCTGCCTGGCAGGAGGCGATCACCTCGGTCTCGGCCGAGCAGTGCATCCGCATCGCGCGCGAGTTCGCCGGCAACGCCGAGCAGTCCGAGGGCCGCACGATGATCATCATCGGTGCGGGCATCTGCCACTGGTTCCACGCCGATGTCACCTATCGCGCGATCATGGCGCTGCTCATGCTCACCGGCTGCATCGGCCGCAACGGCGGCGGCTGGGCGCACTATGTCGGTCAGGAGAAGTGCCGGCCGATGATCGGCTGGTTCAACCTCGCCAACGCCCTCGACTGGTCGCGTCCGCCGCGGACGATGATCGGCACCGGGTATTGGTATATGCACACCGACCAGTGGCGCACCGACGGCTATTCGACCGATGTGCTGACCTCGCCGCTGTCCACGGGCTCGCTGGACGGGACCCACACCGCGGACGCGCTGGTGAAATCGGCCCGGCTGGGCTGGATGCCGTTCTATCCGCAGTTCGACCGCAACCCGCTCGATCTCGCCGATGAGGCGAAGGCCGCGGTGGCGGCGGGCGAGGTGGAGACGCCGCAGGACTACATCGTCGGCGAGCTCAAGGCCGGCCGGCTGAAGTCGGCGCTGGAGGACATCGACGCCGAGCAGAACTGGCCGCGCAACCTCATCCTGTGGCGCTCGAACCTGTTCGGTTCCTCGGCGAAGGGCAACGAATACTTCCTCAAGCACCTGCTCGGCACCCACAACAATGTGATGCCCAACGAGCACGGTGCCGATCTGCGCCCGCAGGAGATCGCGTGGCACGACGAGGCACCGGAGGGCAAGCTGGACCTGTTGGTCTCCGCGGACTTCCGGATGACCTCGACGACGCTGCTGTCCGATGTCGTCCTCCCGGCCGCGACGTGGTACGAGAAATACGACCTCAGCTCCACCGACATGCATCCCTATGTGCACGCGTTCACCCCGGCGATCGCGCCGCCGTGGGAATGCAAGTCGGACTTCGAGATCTTCCGGCTGCTCGCGGAGCGGATCTCGATGTATGCCAGGAACCACCTGGGGACCCGGTCCGACATCGTGGCGGTTCCCCTGCAGCACGACACCCCGGGCCAGATCGCCCAGCCCGGCGGGCACGTCTATGACTGGAAGGGCACCAACCTGCCGGCCAAGCCCGGCAAGAACATGCCCAACCTCATGGTGGTCGAGCGCGACTACACCGCGATCGCCGACAAGCTGCTGTCGGTGGGCCCGCTCGCCGACCGGCTCGGGTTCACGATCAAGAACATCACCTATGACGTCTCCCACCAGGTCAACCAGCTCGGGCAGCTGCACGGCGTCTTCGACCGCGGTGTCGCGGGCGGGCGGCCGGTGATCAACACCGACGAGCGGTTCGCCGAGGCGATCCTGATGTTCTCGGGCACAACCAACGGCGAGCTCGCGACCCAGGGGTTCAGGACGCTGGAGAAGATGACCGGCTGCCGGCTCGCGGACCTGGCCGAGGGCTCGGAGGAGCGGCGGATCAGCTTCGTCGAGACCCAGAACGCGCCTCAGCCGGTGATCACCTCACCGGAGTGGTCGGGCTCGGAGACCGGCGGGCGGCGCTATGCGGCGTTCACGGTCAACACCGAGCGGCTCAAGCCGTGGCACACCCTGTCCGGGCGGATGCACTTCTTCCTCGACCACGACTGGATGATCGACTCCGGTGAGCAACTGCCGATCTATCGCCCGCCGCTGAACATGACCCGGATGTATGGCGAGCCCGAGCTCGGGGCCGTCACCGGGGCCCAGGGCCGCGAGGTCGCGGTGCGCTATCTCACCGTGCACAACAAGTGGTCGATCCACTCCGAATATCAGGACAACCTGTTCATGCTGTCGCTCAGCCGCGGCGGCCCCGCGTGCTGGCTGAGCCCGGCCGATGCGGCTGCGATCGATGTCACCGACAACGACTGGATCGAGCTGGTCAACGCCAACGGCGTGTTCGTGGCCCGCGCGATCATCACCCACCGCCTGCCCGACGGCATCGTGTTCGTCCCGCACGCGCAGGAGCGCACGGTCGACATCCCGAAGTCGGAGGCGACCGGGCGTCGGGGCGGGATCCACAACTCCGTGACCCGGATCCTGCTGAAACCCACGCACCTGATCGGTGGTTACGCCCACCAGGCGTACGCCTTCAACTATCTGGGCCCGACCGGGGTCCAGCGCGACATCGTCTCGGTGATCCGCAAGCGCTCCCAGGAGGTGCAGTACTGATGCGCATCATGTGTCAGGCCGCGATGGTGATGAACCTCGACAAATGCATCGGCTGCCACACCTGCTCGGTCACCTGCAAGCAGGCGTGGACCAACCGGGCCGGCACCGAATATGTCTGGTTCAACAATGTCGAGACCCGCCCGGGCCAGGGCTATCCGCGGCGCTATGAGGACCAGGAGCGGTGGAAGGGCGGCTGGACGCTCAATAGCCGCGGCCGGCTCAAGCTGAAGGCCGGCGGCCGGCTGTCGAAGCTGTTCGGCATCTTCGCCTCGCCGGTGCAGCCGGAGCTGGACGACTACTACCAGCCGTGGACCTATGACTATGCGAACCTGATCGAGGCACCGCTCGGCGACGACTTCCCGGTCGCCCAGCCGAAGTCGCTGATCACGGGCAAGAACATGAAGATCGAGTGGTCGGCCAACTGGGACGACGATCTCGGCGGCATGCCCCAGCACGGCCAAGAGGACCCGATCGTCGCGAAGCTGCGCGAGGAGGCCAACCTCGAGATCAAATATGCCTATGAGCAGACGTTCATGTTCTATGTGCCGCGGATCTGCGAGCACTGCCTCAACCCGTCGTGCATGGCCTCGTGCCCGTCGGGAGCGATCTATAAGCGCTCCGAGGACGGCATCGTGCTCGTCGACCAGGACCGCTGCCGCGGCTGGCGCCAGTGCGTGACCGGCTGCCCCTATAAGAAGATCTATTTCAACCACCGCACCGGCAAGGCCGAGAAGTGCACGTTCTGCTATCCGCGGCTGGAGGTCGGCCTGCCGACGGTCTGCGCGGAGACCTGTGTGGGCCGGCTGCGCTATATCGGCGTGATCCTCTATGACGCCGATGCGGTGAGTGCGGCCGCGTCGGTGCCCGATCCGCAGGATCTGTATGCCGCGCAGCTCGACCTGATGCTCGACCCGAACGACCCCGAGGTGATGGCAGCGGCCCGCCGCGACGGCATCCCGGAGGACTGGCTGGAGGCGGCCCGGCGTTCGCCGATCTATGCGCTCGCCAAGGAGTTCAAGGTCGCGCTGCCGCTGCACCCGGAATACCGGACGATGCCGATGGTCTGGTATATCCCGCCGCTGTCCCCGGTCGTCGACATGCTCTCCCGCCAGGGCCATGACGCCGAGGATGCGGGCGTGCTCTTCGGGGCGCTGGAGTCATTGCGGATCCCGAGCGAATATCTCGCCGAGCTGTTCACCGCCGGTGACGTCGGCGAGGTCGACCGGGTGCTGCGGATCCTCGCCGGCATGCGCTCCTATATGCGCGGGGTGACCCTGCGCACCGGCGCCGACGAGTCCATCGCCGAATCGGTGGGGATGACCGGCAACGATCTGCACCGCCTCTATCGGCTGCTGGCGATCGCGAAATATCACGAGCGCTATGTCATCCCCAAGGCCCACTGGGAGCAGGCCCACGATCTGGAGGAGCTCGCGTGCTCGCTCGAGGCCGGTGGCGGCGGCATGTATGAGTCCGGTCCCTTCGGCGAGGCCTCTGGTCGCCCGATGCCCGTCGCGGCCGAGACCTTCGCCGCGCTCAAGGAACGCCAGACCTCGGCGGCCGCCACGGGCGCCGAGCAGATGTCGAGTCGGGTCAACCTCCTCAACTGGGATGGTCAAGGCTCGCCCGTCGACGGGGGAGCGGAGAACCGGCGATGAAGTGGTTGCGACGGCGGGAGCGCGCGGCGGGTCCGCCCACCGCACCGACCGTGTACGCCGCGGCCGCGCTCGTCCTGGCGTACCCGGATCAGGGCCTGGCCAACCGGCTCGACGAGATCGCCGCGGCGGTCGAACGGGTGGGAGTGGGGGAGAGCTTCGCGCCGCTGCTCGCGCACCTGCGCGGGGACCTCACCGAGATCCAGGCCCAGCACGCGCAGGAGTTCGACTATTCGAAGCGGCACGCGCTCAACCTGACCTATTGGATCGACGGGGACACCCGCCGGCGCGGGGAATCGCTCCTGCGCTACAAGCAGGCCTACCGCGACTCCGGGCTCTGGGTCGACCTCGACGGCGAGCTGCCCGACTATCTGCCGATGGTGCTCGAGTTCGCCGTCAACGATCCCGAGCGCGGGCGCGAGCTGCTCATCGCCTCGCGGCCGGCGCTGGAACTGCTGCGCTTCGCGCTCCGCGATGACGAGCTGCCCCACGAGGGGGTCGTCGCCGCGATCTGCGCGACCCTGCCCGGAGAGTCGCCGACCGATCGGCTGTCGATCGCCCGGATGCAGGGCTGGCAGCCGCCGACCGAGACCGTCGGTCTTGGCATGGCGCCGTACGCCGCAGACGGCGCCGAGGGACTTCCGCTCTATGCGCTGACCCCGCCGTCAGTGCCCCATGGTGTTCGCCTGCCCATCCTCAACCAGCAGGAGTCGTGATGAATCAGGACCGCGCACTCTCGATCGTGCTCTGGGGGCTGCTGCCCTATGTGACTATTGCGCTGCTGGTCGGCGGCACGATCTGGCGGTGGCGCTATGACCAGTTCGGCTGGACGACCCGCTCGTCGCAGCTCTATGAGGGCAAGCTGCTGCGGATCGCATCCCCACTGTTCCACTTCGGCATCCTCGTGGTCATCGTCGGCCACGCGATGGGCCTGCTGATCCCCAAGCGGTGGACCGACGCCATCGGCATCAGCCAGCACAACTATCACCTGATGGCGCTGAGCCTCGGCGCGCTGGCGGGCATCTGCACGCTGGTCGGCGTGGTGCTGCTCGTCATCCGCCGCCGGACCACCGGCCCGGTGTTCCAGGCGACGACCGCGAACGACAAGGTGATGTATATCTTCCTGGTGGGCGCGATCATCATGGGTCTGCTCGCCACCTTCTTCGGCACGATCACCCCGGCGGGCCAGGACGAACACAACTATCGTGAGACGGTGTCGATCTGGTTCCGCTCGATCTTCGTGCTGCAGCCCAACGTCGACGTGATGGCCCAGGCCACGATGCTGTTCAAGGTTCATGTCCTCGGTGGCATGGTGCTCTTCGCGCTCTGGCCGTTCACGCGCCTGGTGCATGCGTTCAGCGCGCCGCTCGGCTATCTGTTCCGGCCCTATGTCGTCTATCGCTCCGCCGATCACCGGCGCCCGAGCGGCAGCTCCGGCGGGCGCCGCGGCTGGGACCCGATCGGCCCTCCGGAGAAGCCGCGCAAGCGGACGCGGGCCTGAGCGTCCAGACCTGACCGGGGGCACAGAACCCATCAGCACCGAACCAGGAAGAGCATGTCGAGCGTGTCCGAGACTGTCCCCACCACTCACCGCGAAGCACCGGGTTCGGGCCGCGTCCTAGCCCTGTCCAGCATCGCCTTCACCGTGATGTTCGCGGTGTGGCTGATGTTCGGCATTCTCGGCAAACCGATCCAGGACGAGTTCGCCTTGAGCGACGTCCAGCTTTCCTGGATCTCCGCCGTGGCCATTCTCAACGGTTCGATGTGGCGCCTGCCCGCGGGGATGCTCGCCGACCGCTTCGGTGGGCGCAAGGTGATGCTGGTCATCCTGGGCTTTTCCGCGGCGGCGTCGGTCGCGGTGTCGTTCGCCCAGAGCTACGCGATGCTGCTGGTGCTGGCCTTCCTCGTCGGATTCGCGGGCAACTCGTTCTCGGTGGGTGTTGCCTGGAACTCGGCGTGGTTCTCCAAGAATCGCCAGGGCCTCGCGCTCGGCGTCTTCGGTGCCGGCAACGTCGGCGCCTCGGTGACGAAGTTCATCGGCCCGCCGGTCATTGCAGCGACGGCGGGCACGATGGTCTTCGGCCTGGTGCCGGGTGGCTGGCGGTTCATTCCGATCATCTATACCGCCCTGCTCCTGTTGCTGTTCGTGCTGATCCTCGTGCTCACCCCGTCGAAGGACCGGATGGCGGGGGCGAACAAGTCGCTGGGGGAGATGCTCGAGCCGTTGAAGCAGGTGCGGGTGTGGCGGTTCTCCTTGTACTACGTGGCCGTGTTCGGCGCCTATGTGGCGCTGTCGGCGTGGCTGCCCAAGTACTACATGGACAACTTCAACGTGAACCTCACCGTTGCCGGGCTGCTGACCGCGACGTTCATCTTCCCGGCCTCGCTGCTGCGCCCGGTCGGCGGCTGGTTCTCCGACAAGTGGGGCGCACGCCGGGGGATGTACTTCACTTTCGCCGTCATGCTCGCCACCACCGGGATCCTGATGATGCCCAACGGCCACATCGCGATCAATCACGCGGACGGCACCACGACCGAACACCTGGCGTACACGATGGGGCTCGTCCCCTTCGTCATTCTTGTCTTCCTGCTCGGCTGTGCGATGGGCATCGGCAAGGCGGCCGTCTTCAAGCACATCCCGGAATACTTCCCGGGGCTCGTCGGGCCGGTCGGCGGCCTCGTCGGCATGCTCGGTGGGCTGGGCGGGTTCTTCCTGCCGCCGCTCTTCGCGTACACCAAGGAATGGACCGGCTTCCCCACCAGCACCTTCTTCGTCCTCTTCCTGCTCACCGCGATCTGTGCGATCTGGATGCACGTGACCGTGGTTCGCATGCTGCACACCAGCTCCCCCGAGCTGGCTGATCACTTCGAAACACCTGACGATCAGGAGGTCAAGGTATGAGCGCCGAATCCCGCACTCGGTCGAAGGAGTGGTTGACCGAGTGGGACGCCAATGACCCCGCCAAGTGGGACAAGTCACTGGCCAACAAGACCTTGGCGATCACAACGTTCTCCCTCACGCTGTGTTTCGTCGCCTGGTTCCTGCCGTCCGCGATCGCGCCGAAGCTGACCAACCTCGGCTTCGAGCTGACCAATACCCAGCTCTATTGGCTGACGTCGATGCCGGGCCTGGCCGGTGGTCTGCTGCGGCTGGTCTGGATGGTGCTGCCCCCGATCATGGGTACGCGCAAGATGGTCGCGATCACCTCCGGCCTCCTGCTCATCCCGCTGATCGGCTGGGGCGTCGCGGTGCAGAACCCCCAGACGCCTTATTGGCAGCTGCTGGTCCTCGCCTTCATGGCCGGTATCGGCGGCGGCGCGTTCTCCGGATTCATGCCCTCGACGGCGTACTTCTTCCCGAAGTCGAAGTCCGGCACCGCGCTCGGCATCCAGGCCGGCGTGGGCAACTTCGGTGTGTCGCTCGTGCAGCTGGCCACGCCGTGGCTGATCGGCTTCGGCATGATCGGCTTCCTCGGCTCGTCGCAGTCGATGACCGGGCTGCCGGGTCAACCGCCGGAGGAGGTCTGGTATCAAAACGCTGGCTTCTTCTATGTGCCGTTCGCGATCCTGGCGGCCATCCTCGCCTGGACGATGCTGAAGTCGGTGCCGATCAAGGCGAACATCAAGCAGCAGTTCGACATCTTCGGCAATATCGACACCTGGCTGATGACGATCCTCTACATCATGACGTTCGGCACGTTCTCGGGCTTGTCTGCGCAGTTCGGCCTGCTGATGAAGAACCTCTATGGCGCGGGCAATCCGGAGATCGTCGAGGGCGTCGGCGCCGCCGCGACCGTGCTGGTCGCCGGCTATCAGGTGCCCGATCCGGTGAACTATGTGTTCCTCGGCGCGTTGGTCGGCGCCGGTGCGCGCGTGGTGTTCTCCCCGCTCACCGACCGCATGGGTGGTGCGATCTGGACCCTGATCTCCGGCATCGGCGTGCTCGGCTCGATCATCGCGACGATGTTCTTCCTTCGGCCCGACCCCGCGGCCGGCGCCGAGGCGCTGCAGGGCCAGTTCACCGGTTTCCTGTGGGGCATGCTCGCGATCTTCCTGTTCTCGGGCATCGGCAATGCCTCGACCTTCAAGCAGATGCCGATGATCTTCGAGCCCCGCCAGGCCGGCGGCGTCATCGGCTGGACCGCGGCCATCGCCGCGTTCGGTCCGTTCCTCTTCGGTATCGGCCTGACCCTCATGAGCGCGTGGACCTTCTATCTCATCGGCGTCCTCTGGGCGATCATGTGCATCATCATCACCTGGGTCAGGTATGCCCGGCCCGGTGCCCCGCGGCCGAGCTGAGCTCTGGTTCTGATCCTGTGCCGGTGACCCGGGTGCCCCCTGTGGC